>JAIYCA010000326.1 GCA_027488265.1 Planctomycetaceae bacterium | reverse complement strand
GAGCGATGCTGAGAAAGCACTCTTTCGCGCCGTGACACTCGCCACACCCATCGATGGACGCGCGAAGCTCGGGTTTGAACGCATCGCCGAGATCAATCTCCGGCTTCCGCGCGCCGGACTCCTTCCATCCACCACGCTCTCACTGCAGGAAATCCTCGATCGAGCGCGACTCTCCGATGCGTCGCGCGCCGTCATCCAATCGACGCTCCTTTCGTATGTCGAAGCGTTGACAGCACTTTCGCTTGAACGTGCGCGCATCCTGCAAGAGAGCGACGCTGCACGCGCGGCGATCGAGAGCAACGCCGGAATGCTCTGGCGTTACGGCGCCGCCGAACGAGTGGCCGAGATCGATGCCCAACTCGACGCCGTCGACGATCGCGAATTCGCAACCGAACTCGCCATTCGCGATGCCCACTTGGTTCTGCTTCGTCGACTGCGCGCCGCGTTACCGCGACCCGAAGGACGCCGCGTCGTCGAACAGTGGCAACGAGCGATCCATCCCGAACTCTTCGATGACGAGCGCATCCTCGCGCAACTCGTGGAATCGGTTGTCGCGCAACCGGAACTCGACGCGGACACCCAGACCGCCGTTCTCGATGCGCTTGATGCAACCTACGTCAAACTCGAACCGCTGAGCGATGCTGCAAGTCAGGCCGCGGATCGCATTCTTCCTCGGCTCACGGAGCGTTCGAGCGCATCCGCACGCGAAGAGATTGCCGCGCGCCTCGATTTGCTCGAGCTTCAACGCAAGCGAAGAGTGCTGGTGAAGGACGCGCTCGGGCGCATACGCGGCATCGCGGGCGGCGCACCTCCAGAGACACTCAGCCGCTTCGAAGATCTCGCCCAGACGATTGCTGCACTTGAACGCGCCGATCGCGCGGAGCGCGCCGCACTTGAGGCATTGGATGCCGAAGTCGCTGCGAAACCTGAAGAGGAGGCTGTGGGATCGCCACAAACAGACGGAATACCTGCTGCCGCACCGAAGCCAAACTCCGGGGGGACTGCAACGCCGTCGTCACCCTCCACAAAGGGTGCAAGTGGAACGAGTGGCGGCAGTAGTTCGAACAGAGGCCGCGGCGGACGCGGTTCACGAAATCCAATCAACGACTGACAAACGCATGCGCGCATTGCTCTTCTCCCCAACCACTCGACGTCGCGTGTCCATATTCGTGCGCGGAGCAGCACTCACTGTGCTGTGCGTCACGGTCGCGTGCGACAACAACGCGCGCAACGACAGTTCCAGCGAGAAGAGCGCTGCACTTACCAACGAAGCCGAAACACAATCCGCGGGCGAATCCGTCCCCGCACCAGACGCGGCATCGACATCAACCACCGCACCCACCACCGCATCAACTTCAACGACGACTTCAATCACGCCTGCTTCACCCTCCCAAACCTCGAGCTCGCCAGCAGGAAGTGCAGAAACACAAGCCAAAGAGATTGGCCCGATTTTCGCGACCTTCACAAGCAAATCCGGCAAGATCAAGTTCGAGTTGTTTCACCAAGAGTCGCCGCGCGCGTGCGTGAATTTTCTCAATCTCATTCGTCGCGGCTACTACCTCGGCAAGCAGTGGGATGACTTCTCGCCCGTCGTACGTCAACTTGGAGCGGCCGTTGATGTCACAGATCTCCCGTATCAACTGCCGCGCGAATTCTCGCCGAAACATCTCTTCGACGAGGGCGGCCTTCTCTGTCTCGCCAACACCACGGAAGACGCACGAGCGCGTGGACATCCCTGTCGCATCTTTATCACGGTGAAGCCCCAAGAGCGGTGGAACCTGAACTTCGTGGTCTTTGGAAGAATCACCGAAGGCCTCGATGTCGCACAAAACATGCTGTACGGCGAGCCAGTCACAGCGATTGAGATTTCGGGCGACGCAGATCAACTTCTCACGAAGTACGCCACGCAGGTCGCCGAGTGGAATTCGAAACTCGAAGCGAAGCCCCTACCGTAAGGCGAAGTGAACGCCGTAAGGCGACATCGACGCCGTAAGGCGATACGAAAGCGTGATGCGATGCGTTGCGACATGCGCTCCGCTAGTTCAGCGTGATTCCACGCGATGTCGACGAGGCCGTCCGCTCCGCCGCGTGACGCAGCACGTTTGCGAGGTGCTCGAGTTCACTCAGTGCGTTGCGCGCGCGCACGCGTCCACTCGGCTCTGCGAGCAGGCGATAGCGCACTTCATCGCGCCGCGCGAGAAAGTCATTCAATTGCTCAACAAGGACATCTGTTGGCACGTTTCCTTGTCGAATCCAACCACGCAGCTGTTCAAGTCGCGGCATTCGCGCGAGTTCCCCCGTATGCACCAACCGCCCAATCGCCGCTTCGAGCGCAGGCATACGGCGCGGGCCTCCAACACGCGTATCGATCGGACGAAGTCGTGCAAGTCGATAGAGACGACGCCCATCCGGCTCTGAAACTGAATCGATGGTCGCCCGCGTCATCCCATGGATAAGAATCTGGTGCCGCCCGTCGGCGAGTGCGCGATGGTCGACGATCTTCACAACACACACCGCTGGCCGCAGTGCCGGCTCACCGACACGCTCGCCCGTCCATTGACGCGTCGCATAGGTCGCCATCGCGAAAGGCGCAGCGGTCAAGATGTTTCCATCGGTGCGCGCGCGGAGAGAGTCTTCCACCAGTTGGCGATAGCGCGCCTCGAACGCGACAAGCCACTCTGCTGTGTGCGGAAACACAATGACAGCAGGAAGCGGGAAGAGCGCGATCGGCCGAGAGAAATCAATGCGGATGGCCGGAGGCATGGCGCGATGATACGTCGTTCGAAGCGCGCGTCACGCACTCTCAGGGCCGTTGTGTGTTTAAGCCGCGAGCGTGGCCGTCGCCTCATCAAGCGCGACCGTAAGGTGCGATCGCACCGACTCGAGCGCGTCTCCACTGAGACCGAGCGCGTCGAGCGCGTCGCGTGGAATTCCGCGATCGGCGAGATCGGCGCGGAAACCGCCGCTCTCACTCGCGAGCCGATCCGCGACATACACCAGCCACGGAATCTGCCGACTTTCAGCGGGCGCATTCATCGGATCGTGGTGATGGCCGCACGCGAGTGCAAGCGAGCGCGGGAATTTCCACTGTTCGCAAAGGGCTTCGCCAAAGTGACCATGGTCCGCGCCGAAGACCGCGCGTTCAACCATACGGAAGTCAATCTGCGGGCGACCGTCACCATCGAACTGCATGTCCGCAAACACCTGCACGAGTTTCGCGCGATCGGTTTGGAGTTCAACCATGATGCCGATGTCGTGCATCAGGCCCGCAAGGAACGCCTCGTCGTGCAGGCCCATACGCGCTTCTTTCGCCAGCAGTTTCGCTGCAGTCGCAACGGCGATCGAGTGCGTCCAAAGTTCCTTCGCATCGAAACGATCACAAAGCGCACCGCCGCGGAAAAGTTTCGCGAGGCTCGCGGCAATCGCGATGTTCTTGACGGCATTCAGACCAAGCAACGCAATCGCACGATCGATCGAGCCAATTTGCCGCGGAAGCCCGTAAAAGGCGCTGTTCACAACTTTGAGGATGCGCGCTGAAAGCGCAGGGTCGCGGCCGATCAACGCGTTCAAATCACGCGCGCTCGACTGCGGATTCTCCACGAGTTCGATGATGCCAAGTGTCACCTCAGGCAACGTCGCAATATGACTCAGTTGCTTCACGGCAAGATGTGCGACTTGCATCGAAGCATCGCTCGACGAACCCGGATTGACCACTTGCTCCATCGGGAATCCCCTCCTGCGCGTGACGCGCGGCGAAGCGGGAATCGGCGGTTTTCGCGCGGTGGTTGACCATCGTTGATGATCCACGCACGAAGTGGGTGGAAACTTCACGGAAGCAAGGCGCCTTCCCACCGTGTAACCGGACCTGCCCGCGCAGATCCACCTTTGCACACCGCCGGCCGCGTTCACCGACCATGCATGACGTCAATAGGTGCAGCGCTTCGCGAGTCCATGTGCCGCGAGATCGCACTTCGCGAGTGTTGCAGCGATACGCGTTGAAGCGCCCCCCGCGAGATAGGGATGCACACCCGACGGGCGCCACGAGCCAAGCGCGTCGAGTTCGCGCGCAAGTTCTACAAGATCGCCCGAGGCGACATCGCGGACATTGTCGGCTCGCTCACGGCCTCTCTGACGGTCGCCGATATTGACTGCACGCACACCGAGCGCCGCACATTCAATCAGCGCAGCACTTGAATTGCCGACGATCGCTTGCACGGAAGCATGCTTCAGCAATGCAACGAAACGCTCGCGCGGTATGTGATGCACGGCGCGAACATGGTCACGCCGACGACCTGCAACGATCTCAATTGCGCGCGCGATTCCTCCACGCCCTGGATCAGAGTTCGGTTGAAGCGCGAGTACGTTCCCTCGCGCGGCAAGCGTTTCGAGTACAGCGTAGGCGTCGCGCTCCTCTGCTTCATCGGTGCGCCCAACGGGATGCATGAGGAAGATGAAGTTCGGGGCACCCAGTTCGGCGTATTGTTGATCTGTCGCGGGCGCGATTGCGGCGAGCCCATCGACGGCTGGTGAACCGACCAGATGAATGCGCGCAGCCTCCTCGCCGAGACGCTCGATGCGCGCAGCACTCTCTGCACTCGCTGGAAAATGGATATGCGCAAGCTTCGTGATCGCGTGGCGCATCGCTTCGTCCGCAACACCTTCTGCGCGATCGCCGCCGTGGATGTGGGCAACGCGAATGCCGCCAATCGACGCCGCACTCGCTGCAGCAAACGCTTCAATTCGATCACCGAGGACGACGACAAACTCAGGCGAAAGCTGCTCAAACAGCGTCGTCAACGCCGTCACGCCGCGACCAACCGCCCCCGCATCGGCGAGGCGCCCCGTTTCGCCCGCGCGTTGCATGACAAAGGAATGCACGCGATGTCCGCTTGACTCGACCCATCGAATTGTTGGTTCGTCGTGTGGATTTGCAGGAGTAAGCAAATGCGCGCCACCCGCACAAACGTCGAGCCTCAAGTCGGTGCGTGCCACAATCGCTTCGCAGACTGGTGCGAGTAGCCCCCACTCTGCGCGCGTGCCAGTCACAACCACGATACGCCGCGGAGTACTCCCGCTCACAATTCGCTCTCCGCAGCAACTGGCCAGAGAACGTCAGCCTCCGCGAGCACGCGATCTGCTTCGACCGGACGCGCGAGGCGTCGACCAATCACATCATCCAAGCGACTCGCACAGAGGCCGATTCCTGGGCGCTTCACGCAAACGTCGTGCGGCGTAACCACATCGCCAACCGCGAGATCGCGTGTCGCAACAATCGACTGCCTGCTCACCATACGCACATCTCGCTCAATCGCTTGGAGTTCTTTGGTGAAGCCACCGATCATGCGTGCAGCGCGACGCGCGAGCGCGACATATCCCGCGAACTGTGCAGGATCAAGACTCGCCGCGTGATCTGGACCTGTTGCGCTTCGGTCATACGTCAGGTGCTTCTCAAGAATCGCGCCGCCTGCAGCAATCGCGAG
>JAIYCA010000192.1 GCA_027488265.1 Planctomycetaceae bacterium | reverse complement strand
GACCCGTTCCGATCGCCCAGACGGGTTCGTAGGCAATAACGAGCGAGGCAGCGTCGAGCGTGTGGCCCGAAAGTGTGCCGTGGAGTTGAGTTCGAATGACGTCGTGCGCTCGACCCGACTCGCGCTCCGCGAGGGTTTCGCCCACGCAGACAACCGGCAAAAGCCCTGCATCGAGGGCTCGAGCCAATTTGCGAGAGAGAACCGCGTCGGTCTCGCCAAGGCCATGCCGACGCTCTGAATGTCCGATAAGAACAGATCGACAGCCCGCATCGGCGAGCATGGACGCGCTGACTTGGCCGGTGAAGGCGCCTTCCTTCTCGGCGGAACAATCTTGACCGCCGACCGTCGCGGCACCGCCGCCGAGCGTCGACTCAACCACCGAGAGGTAAAGCGCCGGTGGAAAGACCGCGACTTCCACAGAACGATTGGTCGCCGCGATGCGAGCGACCTCGGAGGCAAGCGCCGCCGAGCGGGCACGATCGAGATTCATCTTCCAATTGCCGCCAACGAAGGGTGTGCGCTGCGCCATGCCGAGAGCCTACCAACGGTGCACGGCACGTGTCGCTCAGTGCCAGGCACTGCATGGCACCTGCCGTACACCCACGGAGACCGCCTAGGCGAACCACCGAGGGAAACAAAGAAGTCCAAGCCACGCCCCTCCGCCGCTCCTCTATCTTGCCCGCCCCATGTCTGCACCTTCTCCGAACGCGTCTGGCTCGTCATCCTCGGGTTCCGCTCAACGCCCCACTTCTGCGGCCGAAATCCGCAAGGCGTTCATCGACTTCTTCGTCTCGAAGGCGGGCCACACCTTCGCGCCATCAAGCGCCGTCGTCCCCCACGACGACCCGACGCTTCTCTTCACGAACGCAGGCATGAACCAGTTCAAGGACGTCTTCCTTGGACGCGGCAAGCGCGTCTACACACGCGCGGTCAACACGCAGAAGTGCATTCGCGCGGGCGGCAAGCACAACGATCTCGAAGATGTGGGCAAGGACACCTACCACCACACCTTCTTCGAAATGCTCGGCAACTGGTCCTTCGGCGACTACTTCAAGCAAGAGTCGATCCGCTGGGGCTTTGAACTGCTCACGAAGGTCTACGGCCTCGACCCAAATCGCCTCTACGCGACGTGGTTTGAAGGCAATCCCGCGGCTGGTCTCGAGCCCGACCTCGAAGCGAAGGCGCTCTGGGAGTCGCTCCTTCCGAAGGATCACGTTCTTCCTGGCAACATGAAGGACAACTTCTGGGAAATGGGCGAGACCGGCCCCTGCGGACCGTGCACGGAGATTCACTACGACCGTATCGGCGGCGGCCGCAACGCGGCGAAGATGGTCAATTCGGGCGACCCCGATGTCCTCGAAATCTGGAATCACGTCTTCATCCAGTTCAACCGCGAGCCCGATCGTTCGCTCAAGCCGTTGCCTGCGAAGCACGTCGATACCGGCATGGGTCTCGAGCGCCTCGTCTCGGTGATTCAAGACAAGCGCTCGAACTACGACACCGACTTGTGGGCGCCGGTTTTCGAAGCGATTCGCGTGCGAACCGGCGCGCGGCCATACGGCGGAAAGCTCGATGATCACATCGATATCGCCTACCGCGTCATCGCGGATCACATTCGCTGCCTCACGATGGCGCTCACCGATGGCGCATCGCCGTCGAACGAAGGTCGCGGCTACGTGTTGCGTCGCATCTTGCGTCGCGCCGTGCGTCACGGCCACCAAACGCTCGGCGTGCGCGGGCCGTTCTTGAAGGATCTCGTGCCCGCGGTTGTTGCGAGCCTCGGCGGCGCATTCCCTGAACTCGCGCCCGCGGCGAAGCGCGTCGCGCAGTTGATCGAAGAGGAAGAAGTCCAGTTCGGAAAGACACTCGAACGCGGCCTCGCGCTTTTCTCTGACGCCGCCGCGCGTGTGAAATCTGCAGGCGGTCGCACGATCGCTGCGGAAGACGCATTCCGTCTGCACGACACGTGGGGCTTCCCGATCGACCTCACGCAAGTGATGGCCGAAGAAGCGGGACTCACCGTCGATGTCGCGGGCTACGAAGCGTTCATGGAAGCCGCGCGCGAGAAGTCTCGTGCCGCAGGCGGCAGCGAAACGGGCATGCACTTCCCGCCGGATGCGATTGCGAAGCTCGAAGAACTCAACGTCAAACCAACCGACGATCAAGGGAAGTTCGCGGGCAAGCCCACCGCCGCCACGCTGATGGCGATCTGGAACGGCAAGAACTTCGATGAACATGTCGAGGCTGATTCGTCGTCGCTGCTCGCGTTCATCTTTGACAAGACGCCGATGTACGCCGAGATGGGCGGACAGGTTGCCGACCACGGCACCTTCCGCACCGATCGCGCGCATGGTCACGGCGGCGACATCGAGCGCGCTTCGGGCGGCAATGCCGTCTATGAAATCGAAGACGTGCAACGCGCGGGCCAATACGTCTTGCACATTGGTCGCCTCAAGCACGGCCGTATGAGTTGCGGCGAAGCCGGCCAGTTGATGCTCGCGCGTGATCGCCGTGATGCGATTCGCGCGAATCACTCGGCGACGCACGCGTTGAATCTCGCGCTGCGCGCAGTGGCTGGCGACGAAGTCGAACAGAAGGGTTCGCTCGTTGATGATGAGAAGTTGCGCTTCGATTACGCAGCGAAGGCTGCGCTTACGCTCGCGCAGATTGCGGAAGTCGAGAAGCGCGTGAACGCGGCGATTGACACGAATCTCGCGATCGACGCGCGTGAAGTACCGCTCGCGAAAGCGCGTGAAATCAGCGGCGTTCGCGCGGTGTTCGGCGAGCGTTACCCAGACCCCGTGCGCGTCGTCTCGATCGGCGCAACGGTTGCAGAACTTGTTGCGAAGCCCGACAGCCCAAAGTGGCACGAACTCTCGATTGAGTTCTGCGGCGGCACGCATCTCACATCGATGGGCGAAGCGAAGCGTTTCGTCCTCGTGTCGGAAGGCGGCCTCGCGGCGGGCGTGCGACGTGTTTTCGCGTTGACTGGCGCGCGCGCACTTGCGGCGCAGTTCGCGGCGGAAGGCCTCATGTCGCGCGTTGCCGATGCGGCGAAGCTCGATGGCGAGGCGCTCGTGACTGAAATCACCGACATGACGAAGATGGCGGAGTCGCTCGAACTCGGCGCGGTTGCGCGTGCGGAGTTTGAGCGCGCGCTTGAACCGGTGCGCGAGAAGGCAAAGGCCGCGCGCAAGCAGGCGGAAGGCGCCGCGCGTGATGCAGCGGTCGTGCAAGCACGCGGCATCGTGGAAGAGCACGCGAAGAAGCCCGCAGGTACACCGCTCGTTGCGATGATCAACGGTGCGGATGCTGCGGCACTTCTCGCGGCCATCGACGCGGCGCGCGCAAAGTTCGCCGACACGCCGATTCTCTTCCTCTCACCCGACTTCGACGCGAGCAAAGTCGCGATCGCTGCGACGTGCCCGAAGAGCGCAATCGATAAGGGCCTCAAGGCGGGCGACTGGGTGAAGGCTGCAGCGCAAGCGTGCGGCGGTGCTGGCGGCGGTCGCCCCGACACCGCACAAGCCGGCGGCAAAGATCCATCGAAGACGCGCGACGCCCTCGATGCCGCAGAAGCATTCGCGAAGAGCAAGGGGTGAGGTGCGATGAACGCGGGCTTGGCGAGTGACCCCCTCCCCGAATCCGCGCTCATCGCTGCGGCGGTTGCGAACGTAGAGCGTTGCGGCATGCGCCCGTGGGGGCTGCACGGACTCGCGCATTGGTGGCGTGTGCGGCACAACGGGTTACTCGTCGCCGATGCGATTGGCGCGAACCCGCGCGTCGTCGCGCTGTTTGCGATTTTCCACGACTCCCATCGCGAAGACGACGGCTACGACCGCGAGCACGGACCGCGCGCAGCGGCGTGGCTTGCGCGCGTACGCAACGACGACCACACCGCGCACGGCGCGTGCGAAACAACCTTCGCAACGATTCGTGCGCTCGACGACGCGGCGTTCACATCGTTGCATGCCGCGTGCGAACTCCACACAAGCGCCACGCATCACGACGATCCATCGGTCGCTGCCTGCTTCGTTGCCGATCGACTCGATCTCTCGCGTGTGGGCTATCGACCAGACCCAAACCGCATGCCGAAGAGCGCGGCACTTTCATCGCTGCTCACGCGCGACCTCATCGATGCAGCGATCGCCCGCGAACGCGCGACGCTCACGTGGCCGGGTGGCAGCGACATCGAGCGCGTCTGGGGCGTGCGTTTCAATCCTCACACGCGCGACTGATTGCGAGCACATCTCGTGAGCAACCTGTCGATTGGTGCGACGCACGTTTCAACCTTGCACGGTGTTTGCGTACGGCATGGTCCGTTTCGAACGCATGTTCTAGCCGCCGATAGGGCGTTCTCCCGCTTCAATCTCCACCCACGATCACGCAGGAAACAGCGCACGCGCACGTGCGATATAGGTTCGCGGCTCGCGCGGATTTTCGTGATTCGCACGTCCTTGATACGACGTGTCTCACCCAAATCGAAAGTGCGCTCGACCGTCCCCGTG
>JAIYCA010000291.1 GCA_027488265.1 Planctomycetaceae bacterium | reverse complement strand
ATGAGCGCTTCGACCTGCGCGGCGGGAGCCACGACGACGGTCACGCGGCGCATGTGGCCCAGGTTCTTCAGGTTGTCGACAACCATGAAGTTGTTCGGGTCCTGCACCGCGATCGTGACGGACTTCGACGCCGCATCGAACTCGAGCGGCATGAAGAGGAACTTGCGCGGCATTTCTTTGCGAACGCACGCAAGCGTCTCAGGTTGCGGCTCGAAGCCTTCGAGGTCGACGTACGCGAACCCCTGCTGCGCGGCGAGACATTTCTGAATACCCAGCTCGTCAACGAACCCCTTCTCGAGAAGGATCTGCCCAAGCAGCTTGCCCTTGTACTCGGGCGTCTGCTGGAGTTGAACCATCTCTTCGATCAGTTCAGGCGTGATCTTGTCGAACTTGCCCAACTGACCAGCGCCCGACAACTTGCGCAAAATGCGCCCGATGCGGGAGCCCTTCAGGTTAGAGAGGGCCTTCTCGAGTTCTGGGGAGAGAATCGACATTGCAAACTTCCAGTCTGCCGCGTCCTTCACCGGACACCCACCGAAACGCTCGGCGGGAATCCCCGTCACGTGTCCTGTGACGTGCTATACGGCACGATGACCCCCCACCAATGCGGCAAGGCGGCGGGTCGAGCGCAGGACACTTGGATTCCGTGCATGGCAGGCGCGCCGCAAACGCGGTTTCGCGCCCCCGAACTGACTCGGTCAAGCGGCGAGGTTTCGTGCGAGTTCCATCGCGCGAATCCCACCGAATCGGACCGTGAAACCATCAAACTTGGTGCTCCTGATCGAGCTCCGCGCGACCAATCGTGCCGCCGGCGCGGTGGATCTTGTCCTTCAGGTCGCCCGGGTTCTTGCACTTGTCGATGACTTCCTCCGCGCCGACCTTGCCCTCGGTGTAGAGCTTCCAGAGGTGGTCGTCGAGGAGTTGCATGCCGAACTTCTTGCCGGTCTGAATGGCAGAGTCGATACGGAAGGTCTTGTTTTCGCGGATCAGGTTCGAGATCGCGGGCGTCACCACGAGGAACTCGTACGCCGCGACGCGGCCCGGCTTATCGGCGCGCGCGCAGAGTTGCTGCGAAAGCACCGCAATGAGCGAGGTCGAGAGCTGGACGCGCACCTGCTCCTGCTGGGTGACGGGGAACGCGTCGATGATGCGGTTGATCGTGCTTGCAGCACCCGAGGTGTGGAGGGTGCCGAACACCAAGTGGCCAGTTTCAGCGGCGCGGATCGCCGACTCGATCGTTTCAAGGTCGCGCATTTCGCCGACGAGGATCACGTCAGGGTCGGAACGAAGCACGCGGCGGAGCGCTTCCGAGAAGGTTGGCACGTCCTTACCAACTTCACGCTGGTTGACGACCGACTTCTTGTGGTAGTGGTAATACTCAATCGGGTCTTCGATCGTCACGATGTGGCGGTCGTAGAACTCGTTGATCCAGTTGACCATCGAGGCAAGCGTCGTCGACTTACCAGAACCGGTTGGGCCGGTGACGAGGAAGAGACCACGCGGACGCCGCGAAAGTTCCTCGACAATCTTCGGAAGACCGATCTGCTCGAAGGTGAGCAGGGTGTTTGGGATCAAACGAAGCACCATCGAGATGTCGCCGCGCTGCTTGAAGACCGAGGCACGGAAGCGCGCGGCCTCGCCGAAGGCGAAGCCGTAGTCCGTACCGCCGTGTTCCGCGAGTTCTTGCTGGTTCTTCTCAGGCGTGATCGACTTCATCAGCGCCATCGCGTCTTCCGAGTCGACGACCTTGGTCGCGAGACTGCGGAGCTTGCCGTGAAGGCGGATCGTCGGTGGGCGACCAACGGAGATGTGAAGGTCGGACGCCCCCTGCTTGACGATCGTGTCGAGGAGGCGGTCAATCTGCATCGCGGACATGTGTCGTTACCTCTCTTCCGGCGACCGGCGCCGGCATTGCGTTTGAACATGGATCTCTTCGCCCACTCAACCCACACACCCACTCAACTCTGCGAAATCTCGTTCGGATCGAAACCTTCGATCTGCGCGAAGTTCGCAATCTCGGTCGCGGTCGTTTGACCCGCGAGAATCTTGATCTTGCCGTCTTCGACGAGGCTTCGCATGCCGCCGCGAACTGCTGCGTTGCGAAGTTTCGAGATGCTCGAACGATTGAATGCAAGATCGCGGATCTCTGAGTTCATCGTCATCAACTCAAAGATGGCGCGACGACCGCGATAGCCGGTACCGCTGCATCCGTCGCAACCAACTGGCTTCATCATGGTGCCGTTGGCCAGTTCTTCATCGTTGATACCGACGAGTCGCAGCACCTTGCGATCGGGCGCGTCATCTGGCTTCTTGCACTTCTCGCAGAGAATGCGGACGAGACGCTGACCGAGCACGGCCTGAATCGAACTCGCGACAAGGAACGGCTTCACGCCCATGTCGATGAGACGCGTGATGGCGCTCGGCGCGTCGTTGGTGTGCAAGGTCGAGAAGACCATGTGGCCAGTGAGTGCCGCCTGGATCGCGATGTCGGCGACTTCGCGATCGCGGATTTCGCCGACGAGAATGATGTTCGGCGCTTGACGCAGCATCGACTTCAGAATCGACGAGAATGTCAAGCCAATCGACTCGCGCACTTGAACTTGGTTGATGCCCTTGAACGCGTATTCGACGGGGTCTTCCGCGGTGATGATCTTGCGATCGGGCGTATTGAGATCGTTGAGTGCGGAGTACAGCGTCGTCGTCTTACCCGAACCGGTCGGCCCCGTCACGAGGAAGATGCCGTTCGGGCGACGGATGATGCGGTTGAAGATGTCGAGGTTGTCGCGTTGGAAGCCGAGCTTCTCAAGACCAAGACGCGCACTGTCGGGGCGAAGAATACGAAGCACGACGCTCTCACCGTGCACAGCAGGACACGCCGACACACGGAAGTCGACGACCGTACCGTCGATCGTCATCTTGATACGACCGTCCTGCGGAATGCGACGCTCGGAGATGTTCACGCCCGCCATCAGCTTTAGACGCGCAAGCAGCGGGTTCTGCATCTTCTTCGGGATCTCTTGACGCTCGATGCACACACCGTCGATGCGGTAGCGAAGGATCACGTGGTTCTTGCGCGGCTCGACATGGATGTCGCTTGCGCGGCCCTGCACTGCTTCGACGATAAAGCGATCGACGAGACGCACAATGCCGGACTCGTTTGCACCAGAGCCGGCGTCCGCATCGAGCGAACTGTCACGCGAAGCATCCTTCGAACTATCGCGCGAGGAGTCCTTCGACTTGTCGAGCGAACTCGTGAGGAGTTGCTTCTCAAAGTTCGGCCCTGACGAACCGCCCGAGATGTACTCAGCAAGTTGAGACCGCGACGCGATGCCGCCGACGTCGGCCTTGCCCGCGTACATACCGATCGCGTCGATCGCTGCGAGGTCGAGCGGGTCGTGCACAAGGAGGAGCAGCGTGTTGCGCTCCTTCCGCATGGACAGCATCGTGAACTTCTTCTGAAGATCGTCCTTCAGGAGACTGCGATCAATCTTGGTCGAGGCTTCCGGCTTGGTCAGGTCGATGTATTCCACACCGAACTGATCCGCGAGTGCGCGGGCAACCTGTTCTTCCGAACAGATACCTTCCTCAACGAGGACCTCCCCGACGCGCTTGCCGAAGTCCTTGGCCCGAAGCACCGCTGCCACGACTTGATCTTGCGTCGCGGAGCCCTGGTCGATCAGGATCTCGCCGATCTTCTTCGTATTTTTACGTGCCAATTTCGCGTCTCCAAGGGAAGGCTCCCCGACTACAACCGGGGGAGTTTCGTAGTATCGCCCATCGCGCCCCCAACCGCAACTGTCGGAACCTCCGAGGCTTCGAACAACTTCGCGATTTTGACCGCTGCCGCGTCCGTCGAGAGGTTGCGCGAATCAGAGCGTTTCGACCTCGCGCCTGTCGCCTGCCTGTTCGTCCCACCCGAGTACCACACGTTGCGAGAGACTCGCCGCACCCATGCTTCCTCCCGCACCATCGACCAGTGATCCGAATGACGTGGCGCTCGCCAATCGTCCGATCGCGCTCGTGACCGCTGGCCCGACCGAGGAGCCGATCGACGACGTTCGCTTCCTCGGCAATCGTTCCTCCGGCCGCATGGGGCTCGCGATTGCGGTCGCGCTCGCGGACCTCGGTTGGCGGGTTCGCCTCGCGGTTGGCCCGATTCGGGTCGCAACACCGAGCCATCGCAACATCGAGGTCGTCCCATTTCGAACCTCGCGCGATCTCGAGACGTTGCTGCGCGCGGAACTGCCGCAGGCAGAGCTTGTCGTCATGGCAGCCGCGGTCGCCGACTATCGACCGATCACGGTTTCGACGGGCAAGATGCGGCGTACGGCCGATGGACTCACGCTCGCGCTTGAAGGAGTGCCCGATCTCCTCGCGACGACGCGCGATGCGCGGCGGGCGGGAAGTCGCGTCTTCGGATTCGCGCTCGAACCGGCCGAACGACTGCGTACGTCGGCGCTCGAGAAACTCGAGCGGAAAGATCTCGCGGGGATCGTGGCCAATCCGCTCGAGACGATGGATGCGCCCAACATCGATGGCACGCTCTTTCTGCGCGATGGCCGCGTTCTCTCGCCCGGCATGCGGCTCCTGAAAGATGCGTTCGCTCGGTGGCTGGCGCAGCAGCTCACGCGGCAAGACACGCAGCAACTGACCAGCAACTAGCCAGTATCTAGCCAGTATCTAGCCAGCATCTAGCCTGCATCTAGATAGGGATCGCGCATCCACCCACTTCTGAGAAGGCTTTGTCATGGTCTGCCGTGAAGCCTCCCGTACACCGCGAGATCCACTACATTCCGCGCCATGCATATCGGAATGATT
>JAIYCA010000450.1 GCA_027488265.1 Planctomycetaceae bacterium | reverse complement strand
AGTGCGGAATACCACCGAACCGCGCATCCTCTGGTACGCGCAATTTCAGCGGAATCGCGCGAATGGCGCGCACATTGGCCGTGACCAAGTCGCCCTTCTCGCCGTCGCCACGGGTGACCGCTTCCACGAGTTCGCCACGCTCGTAGCGGAGCGAAATCGCGAGCCCGTCAACCTTCGGATCAGCGAAAAGCGTCGGCGCGCTCGCAGACGCTGCGGCGAAAAGTCCGGCGTCGGGATCGACATCTCCACTTCCAACGCCAAGCGCATCTGCGCAGCGCTGATACCACACTCGAAGTTCTTCGATCGAATACGTGTTGTCAACGGACAGCATCGGAACGCGATGCGCGCGCGTTTCAAACTCGCCTTCGAGCGGAGAACCTCCGACTCGTTGCGTCGGCGAATTCGGATCGAACAACGCTGGGTTGCGCGCTTCGAGCAACACAAGCTCGGCGAGCAGCGTGTCGAACTCCTGATCGCTCATGAATGGCGCCGCATCGACGTAGTACGCCGTGTTCGCGCGCGCGAGAAGTTCGCGGAGGTCGCGAATGCGACTGGCCTCGGGCGTTGCGTGCTGCGCGGTCATTGAGCAGGCGTTCCACCACGGCGCACGACCGCCTGTTGAAGTGATGCGACAGTCGGCTCGAGTGCCTGTGCCGATCGCTTACTTTGCAACCGCACCTCGCGTAGGATGTCGGAATGCCCACCTACGTTTACGCGGTCGTGAAACCGGACGGCTCGCTCGGCGAGCATTTCGAAGTCGTTCAGAAGATGAGCGATGCCACGCTCGAGAAGCATCCGGAGACAGGCGAACCCGTTCGACGCGTGCCGCAGTTGCCCATGATCGGCGGCCAACACTCGACCACCGCGGACAAGCGCAAGATCAGCGACTCAAACCTCGATCGTCTCGGCTTCACCAAGTACCAGAAGGTCGGCGACGGCAAGTACGAGAAGACCGCGGGCGCGGGTCCGAAGTCGATTTCAGCGGATTGAGCGAAGCAACGCGAGAGCCGCACGGATGTCGCCGACGCGATCGTCGCCAGCTTCGCGTTCGACCGCGAGGCGAATCGTCGCGGCAACGCCCTCGATCGCCGCAAGAAACGCTTTCCAGTCCACGGCGCCTGTGCCAACGCGCACTTCGCTGCCCCATGTTGCGGGATACGTTCCCGCGATCTTTGTCGGCAGCGCATCCTTGATATGCACTTGCGCGATCCGCGGCGCGAGTGCGCGAACGGCCGCAACAGGATCTCCCATCCCGTAGAGGATCATGTTCGCAGGATCGAAATTGACGCCGATCGAATCGTCGCCGAGGGCGTCGAGCGCGTGCGCCAGCGTCTCCGCCGATTCTTGCCCCGTCTCAAACGCAATGCGCGCACCTTCCGCGCGGAAGATTGCGGCAATCTCGCGCAAACGCGCAAAGAGTCCATCGCGTTCCGCACCAGCCTCATGCGGAATGAATCCCGCGTGGAACGTGACGAGTCGAATCCCGTGGCGTCCGGCGACCTTCGCAACTTCGACGGCGCGCGCGCGAGTCGCGTGCCACGTCGCGTCAGGCACCACGCCGCCCGTGACGCGAATCGTCTCAAGTGTCGAGTAGTCCTCGCCGACGGTTTCCAACATGCCGCTCACGATCTCAATGTTCGCGGCGGTCAGCGCAGCCACGCAATCGCCCCACACATCGGGCTTCTCGACCAAGGGTGTCAGCGCAAGTTGAACCGCGCTCGCGCCGGTCGCCCGCACGCGCTCGACCAACTGGGCCGGCGACTCCGCCTGCAAACTCCACGAACACACGGCGATCGGGGCATTCGAAATGGGCATCGGCACACTCTACCGCGACGGCTTGGTGGCTGGTTTCGGGACGCTCCGACATTGGCGTGACATCGATCGGCGTTGCAACCACCAACGTTTCAACCGCAAGGACTTCCCGCGTCCAATCGAGCCGTCCCGCGACTAGGATGTTCGCCTTCCCCACAGGGGCTCCGACCTCGCACATGAACGACCCCGATCTCACCCCCCTCTCAGCGAGCCCGCTTGCGGATGGCGGTGGCGCGGGACCGTTGCAAACGGGGCCATCGGTACGTCAGCCCACTCGCGCGAAGACGTGGACCGAACGGCTTGAAGCGTGGGCGAGTCGCCTCTCGATTAAGAACAACTTCTTCCACTGGCTCTTTTCGCTTGTGTGGCTGCCGTTCGCGGCCCGTTCAGGCATCAAGATGTATTCGAAGCGCGCGATGACGCGCGAGCGCTTCGCGGCGATCCTTCCCTTCCGCCGTTTCAACCGGAACTTTTACGACGCGATGGCCGGCGCGGCGCTGCTCGGCAACTCCGAAGTCGCTGCGGGCATGTACCTTTTCTCGGTCTGCGGCGGCGATTACACCGTCGTCTGCAAAGAGATGAAGTACCGCTTCCTTCGACCGTGTCTTGGGCCCGCGATTTATCGCGTGGTGAAGAGCGAAGACGTCGAAGAGAAGGTCAAGCGCGGCGGCGAATTCAACGTCACGCTTGAGCTCGAGGTCTACCAGCAGCAGATCGTGAAGAAAGTCGGCGAAACGCTGGTGGGCCGGTGCGACATCACTTTCCACTGCACGCCGAAAGACATGGTGCGCGATCGCGCGGAACGCCGGAAGGCACGCGCGAAACGTCGCGCAGCCGCGCCGAACACGCCGAGTTCGCCCAAAGGCACCGAACCGACTTCTGATGACGCGGGTGGCCCCTCGGCATGAGCGGTTCTTTGCGCACGGTTCTCTCCGGATTTGCACTGGCAACGAGTTGGACGTGGTGCATCGGCATGTTTGCGCCGATCGTGATCGGACAACTGATGGGCTGGCCGGGGATCCTCGCCTTCGCGATCCCCAACATTCTCGGTTGTGCACTCTTCGGCTACCTCCGCAGCGCGGAGCGTTCTCGTGAAGAGACGCGCGATCACGCGGCGATGATGGCGTTCTTTTCTGCGGCGACCATCGCGTATCAAGTGTTCTTCGCGGGCTGGCTTTGGGGACCAGTACTCGGGGAGAACTTCCGCATGACGCCCGGTGAAGGCACCGCGCTCGCGTCTGGTGCGATCTTCGGTGCGGCGGTGCTACTCGCGGCGATTCCGCGCGGCGTGCTCTGGATGCTCGCTGCGCTTGCATATCCGCTCAGTCTGCTCACGTTTGCCTTCTTGCCGTGGTCGTTCATCTTTGGCGGCGAATCGCAGGGCATCGCTTTCAACAGCCTCGCGCTTGAAGGCGCATGGGCGCCGATGGACTTGGCGCTTGTCCTCCCCACGATTGTCTTCGGGTTCGCCCTCTCACCGAACCTCGACCTCACGTTTCATCGCGCACGGCAAGAAGTTCCCGCGGGCGCGCGACCAACGAATTTCGCCGTCTTCGGCGTGACCTTCGCGTCGATGCTGGTGCTGACCGTGTGCTACCTCGCTGCAGGCCCAGGCGCGCTCAACAACCCCGCCGTCCGCACACACATGGCGATCCAACTCGCGCTGACCTCCGCGCTGCACCTTTCGGAACTCCGACTCGTACGAATCGCGCCGAACGCGCGACTTTTCTTGGGTCTTGGCGCAGGATTTGTCGGGCTCCTCGCAGCGCTGCTCATACCAAATCGCGACACGTACCTGCGCTTCCTCGGGCTCTACGGCCTCCTCTTTCCCGCCTACGCCTTCCTCGCCTTGCGACTGATCGGTCGACCGCGACCGATCCACTGGATTGCCCTGCTTGCATCCCTCGCGGTGGTCACGCCGCTGCTTGATCAGTCGTTCACGGACGAGCCCACACTGTGGACGCCCCTCGCGGTCATCATTCCCGTGGCCGTCGTCCTTCTGGTCACGCGGCGTCGGCGCGTTCAGGCCTGAAAACTCGCAACTTTCGATCGGAATTGGTCGATTTCCAAGTAACCTCAATCGGCTGGGGTCGTATCACCCCGCCCCGTGCCGCACCGCGTCGCCATGGAACACCCCCTCACGCCACTTCTCAAAAAAGACTTTGACTTCGCGGCGGCGCTGCATCTTCTCAATCGAGCTGGATTCGGTGGCACACCACAACAAGTACAAGCGTTGGTTGAGATGGGCCTCGATGGCGCGTTGGACGTGATCGTCGAGTACGACACATCTACTTCGAGACGCCCAGGAGAACGCTCGGACGAACCTGCGCCGCGCGATCGCGGCCCGTTGTTCGCCAACGGCGAGTTTCGACCCGACGTCTTGCGAGAGCCGACGCCCGAAGAGCGCGAAACACTTCGACGTGCGCGTACCCAAGGCGATGAAGAAACGATCGCGCGACTCGAAGCAATGCGCCAACAACGCGAGCGCGACGACCGCGCGCAACTCGCGCTGATGCAAAAGTCGTGGCTGCAGCGCATGATCGAAACGCCGCGTCCGCTCGAAGAAAAGTTGACGCTGTTCTGGCACGGTCACTTCGCAACGGGCTACCGAACGATCGAAAACAGCTGGCACATGGCGCTGCAGAACGAGATGTTCCGCCGCCATGGCAACGGTGACTTTCAAATACTTGTCCGCGGCATCATCAGTGACCCTGCGATGCTGCGCTACCTCGACAACGCCTCCTCCACGAAGAGGGCGCCCAACGAGAACTACGCCCGCGAGGTGATGGAGCTCCACACCGTCGGCGTCGGCGCCGGGTACGGCGAGGAGGGGGT
>JAIYCA010000317.1 GCA_027488265.1 Planctomycetaceae bacterium | reverse complement strand
GGCTCCGAACGTCCCGACAGCGCAGCGGACTATTCGACCACTTCGTACACCATGCCGGGCTACTACACGTACTCCAACCCCGCGACCAACGGCCGAGCAGACACGAGTGGCCTGTTCACGGGAACGGGCTTCTCGCACTTTGCACTCTTCAACCTTCCGGCTGCCAACATCTACGGCGGATCTCTCGCGCAAGCATCCGTCGCAAGTGCGACCGCGGCGAAGTTCAACATCAACTGGTCGTGGAACAATCTCGTCAACGAGTTCGCAACGTGGGTTGTGCAGCGCGCCGATAGCGGCGAAGTCATCGCATCCGTCACGATCGACAATGGCAACGTGACGACCGTGGGCGTAACGAGCGCTGGCGCGTCCGGCGCATTCCAAACCACCATCGCGGTCGGCAACTACACCGTCACCTCCATTATGAGCGATCGCGGAGTCGTCGCAAACAGCGTTGGATTCGCCTCGGTCGTGTGGAACTTCGAGCCAATTCCTGCTCCAGGCGCGATTGCCCTCCTCGGCCTCGCGGGGCTGGTCGCTGGCCGTCGCCGCTGAGACGATCGCAACAAACACCATAAAACCGCGACGCCGAGCACGTTCTGCCGGCGTCGCGTGCTTTTTCACGGCTTCCTTCCGACCATCACTCAGTACAGCACGCGGAAACGCAGCGTCCCGCCAACGGCGCGCAATTCGTGGACGACCGCGTCGTCGTAGGTCTTGTTGACGTCGGTCACGACGTAACCCACTTCTTCGCTCGTACGCAGCGACTGACCAAGGATGTTGATCTTGCGCCGTGCGAGAATGCCGTTGATCTCGGCAAGAACGCCCGGCTGATTCCGGTGGAGATGCAAAAAGCGATGCGCACGCGGCGTCGGCGGCAGCGCGATTTCAGGAAGATTGACGCAGCCCGCTGTCGAACCCGTGTTCACATGGTCGACGAGTCGATTGGCGACAAACACGCCGATCCCCTGCTGCGCTTCCGCGGTCGATCCACCAATGTGTGCCGTGAGCATCACGTTGGGGATACCACGGAGCGGCGTATCGAATGGTTCTTTGTTCGAGTTCGGCTCGGCAGGGAAGACATCGACTGCGGCGCCGCCGAGATGGCCTGCCTTCAAACTCGCCGCGAGCGCATCGAGATCCACAATGTGACCACGCGAGAGGTTTACAAGCACAGAACCTGCGCGCATTTTTCGAAGTTCGCGTTCGCCGATGAGTTTCGTGTTCTCGCGACGGCCATCGACATGCAAACTCACGACGTCCGACTT
Organism: Planctomycetaceae bacterium; assembly: GCA_027488265.1. Classification (GTDB taxonomy): domain Bacteria; phylum Planctomycetota; class Phycisphaerae; order Phycisphaerales; family SM1A02; genus QWPT01. The sequence goes on along the minus strand of JAIYCA010000317.1, from coordinate 6,088 downwards.
CGCGAGCAACTCCGCAAGACTCTTCGCCCGCCGCGCGTTTCCGAGCGGCATCACTTCCGCAATGTCGTAGTAGAGGACGTTCATACCCATCGCTTCTGCAAGCACCGAGAGCTGCGAGCCGATGTGACCGTACCCCACGATTCCAAGCGTTTTCCCGCGCACTTCACGGCAACCCTGCGCGCTCTTCCGCCAGCCGCCAGCGTGCAAGATGCGATCGGATTCGACGGCGCGACGGAAGAGCATCACGATTTCACCGATCGCAAGTTCAACCACGCTGCGGGTGTTGGAATACGGCGCGTTGAAGACCGCAACACCTCGCGCGCCAGCCGCAGAGAGATCGACTTGCTCGGTTCCGATGCAGAAACATCCAACCGCAAGCAGTCGATCGGCCGACGCGAGCGCATGCTCCGTGACCCGCGTTTTCGAGCGAATTCCAAGGAGTGACACGCCCTTCAGCGCGCGCGCGAGTTCTGCTTCAGGAAGCGCATCGGAAAGCGCTTCGACTTTGTAACCCTCGTCGGCGAGCCGCGCCGCAGCGTCCGCATGAATGTTCTCAAGAAGCAGCGCGACCATGCGCGACTTTGGGTAACTCGGCGCACCGGGAAGCCCGTAAATCCAGAGCAGCTCATCAACACTGCGCACCACGCGATCTGCGCGCGCAACGACGTTCTCGCGCTCGATGTTCTCGCAATAGGCGACGAACTCGCGCGCGGCACCTTCATCGCGAATCTCGCAATCGGTCGCGCCATCGCCGACCGCAACAACGAGCGCGCCGTCGCGATCAAGACGCAGCGCGCGAACGGCTTCGGGCTTTCCCTTCGGTCGCGCCAGCGGCGAAGAAGTGTCGTAGCCAGTACACACGCCTTCCTTCGACCAAAGCAGATCATTGGCGATGACGTGGTCGGCCGCGATGCCAAGTTCCGCACAAACCGGAACGACGTAATCGCGGAAGCCAGAACTCACGACCCAAATGCGCGACGCATTCTTCTTCACTTCCGCGCGGTGCCGGCGGAAACTTGGCGCGATGCGCTTCTTCAACAACTTTACGACTTCAGCAACGTGCGCCTTGCGAATGACCAGCATCGCGAATCGGCGACGAAGCGATTCATCGATACCGATGCGCCCTTCCATGCCATCACGAGTGATGCCTTCAATCGCGAGGACCTTCGCTTCGCGATCTGGGTCGTCAGCGAGTGCGAGGCGCGCGATTTCATCGAGGCCTTCTGCAGCGACGATCGTGGAATCGAAATCGAGAATGAGTTGAACGGGGCCGGAAGATGCCGACGCGACGGGCTTCATGGGACGGTAGATATCGGCTCCCGGGCATCGGCGCATCAGGGATTCAACCGCGGAGCGTGAGTGCCGACTGCGCCGTGACGCCGTGAAGCCGCGGCCACGCTGCCGAGACTCGTTGAACCTCGCGGCCGCAACGAGACGCGTGCGGCGAAAACGACAAGCGCGGACGACGAGTCGTCCGCGCTTGCATTGCGTGTTCAAAGAGCGATCAGTGAACGCTGGAACGATGGCTCTCAGCGGCGGCCGGTGGGTTCGTCCGACACCGTCGGCTCAGCCACACCCTGACCCGAGAGGTGACGCATCATGTCCTCCTCGTTCACGATCCCGTTTCGATCGAGGTCTGCGGCAGCGAGATGTCCAAGACCCATGCGGCGAAGTTCACGAACCGTGACGCCCTTGCGCGGCACGCCGCCTGCGAACGAACCGCCGCATGCTTCGCCTGTGCGCAAGAATCCGATCGAGATGAAGGTGAAGTCGACGGTGCCGACGAGGTTGTCCGCGTTGAAGTTGGACACATCGCTCGCGCCTGCTGCACCGAAGTCACCGATGTAGATGGCGAAGTCGAGAATGTCGATGAGATCATCGTCGTTCGAATCGCCTTGACGCAGCGAGAAATCAGCCGAGTAGCGCGTACCGACCACGCTCGCAGCGGCGGTATCGGTCACGGTGTGGCTCGTACCCTTTGCACTCACGCAGGGGTACGACGAAGCGACAGGCACTGCGAGCCCCGAGATAGTGCCACTGGCGCCGGTCATCGCGACCGAAACCACTTGGGTGGACGAACCTGCTTTCACGCGCGTTGCGCGCGTTGAATTGCCAGCGATGACGCCGTTCAGAGTGAGCGTCGCATCAAGCAACTGATGATTCGCGACTGTGATCGTGCGCGAAGCGCTTGATGTGTTTCCTGCCGCGTCCACGGTCGAGTAGGCGAGCGTGGTCATCCCCTGCGGGAAGATCCCGTTCGCCGGCCACGTCGTCGCGGTGGTGCTGTTCGGATAGGTGACGAGGAGAGCGACGTTGGTCGCGCCATCGCACACGTCCGTCGCGGTGACGGTTGGCGGCGCGACGTAGGCACCCGCGACCGTTCCAGCATCCGACGCGATGGAGACGTCGCTCGGCAAGCCAGCGAACACCGGAGCCGTCGCGTCAATCTTGATGTCACCGAGCTCCGTGAGCGACGGGATGAGATTCACGCCGCCCGAAGCAGCGACACGCGTTCCGACCGAAAGGCCTTGCGTGAAGGTCACGAGACCTGATGCGTCGCAATCCTCGGTGCCCGGCACGACGTTGAACACCACGCGAGCAACCGACAGATTTGACGTCGAACCGTTGCCCGAATCGGGAATGCCGCTCGCGTAGATGATCTTGCCAGTCGTATTGTTGACGTTCGAGTAAATCTCGCGCGAGAACGGGCTGCCCGGAGCGACGTTGATCGACGCGACTTGAAGGCGTGACGTGTCGAAGTCGAGGAAGATCTGCGCGCCGACGGCGGGCTCGACCTGTCCTTCCAACTGCACATCCACCACGAGTTGCTCAGTCGGCTGAATGATGGTGTCGCTCGCGACGAGTGAGAGCGCAGAGAACCCGCTGTAAGACGTCATCGAGAATTGATCGATGACACCGATCGATTGACCAGCGCCCGCAGGCTTCGCAGCCTTGACGCCCATGCAATCCATCGCAAACGTCGGCGAACCCCAAGAGCCCGCGCGGAAGCCAGCTTCCCACGTTGAACCCGTCATGGATCCAACGAGGGTTCCAGCCATGTTGTAGACCCGCACGGTGACAACATCGTTCGCGCAGGCGCGCGAGACGCCGTCGAACATGGCGGTGCCAGTTCCGTTGACGTACTGCACGTCGTATTCAACGCGATACCACGTCGAGTAGTCGAGCCCGTTGATAAACGCGACTTTCCACGCCGCATCGGTCGCATCGGTTTCAGGACCGATGATGAACGGCCAGTCGATTTGAAGGTAGATCTTGTCTGCGGCGGAACGCGGCGTCACAGACGCGCCTGCGAGCGAGCCGTCGTACTGCGTTTCGTAGGCTCCGTTTGGAACGCCAGCCATCTGCACCGCGCCGTCACCAACATTGATGCGACCGTTGCGATTCGCGAACTCGTTTTCGCGGCGCGCGGGCTGAATTTCGAGGCGCCACCCGTAGTCATTTGAGGCGAACAGGCTATTTGGCAGCGTGCCCGCGGCGGGCGTCTGGAGCAGGAACGAACACGAAAGTCGGTTCCCGATCACCGGCATTCCCGAGTAACTCGTCATTCCCACTTCGCCAATCGGCGAAACGGCGACCGACGGCGTGCCACCGATGGTGCCGGAGAGCGAAGCCTGTTCCGCATCAGTCGGATAGGTCATGATCGCGAGTGACTTCGAACCCACGGCAACTGGTGCGCCGACCACGGTCGGGACCATGTTGTAGTTCGCAAGCCAACCCCAACCGCCCTGCGTCGCGGGGCTACCCGTGACGAAAGCACCGGCCGAAAAGTCTTCGAAGCCGGTGGTGTACGTAGAGTCGGCGTGCGATGCACTCGCAACAGCCGCGACAACAGAGAATGTCAAGATCCGAAATGTCATTTCAGGAACTCCATTGGCGGTGACGATCCGCACCTTTCGTGCAGGACAAGCACGACAGAAAGGCACTTCGACCATAACCCCAGACGACTTTGGAGCAACTCGCGAGATCGTGATTGGAAAATATGCGGGCTCAGCGCAGAACCGCAGCCAATGCCATGCTGCCAACGCTGCGTCTATCGGACGTCCCGAAACAAAAGGGCGTCCCCTGTCGTTCAATTCGCGGTTTTCTCGTCCGATCTCGCAGCATCGCGCGGACATCGTGCGGTTTCATTCGTCAAGGGGATCTGTATGAAAAGAATATGTTGGCGCCGCGCGGAGTCCCCGCCTTCGAAGGCAACACAGATTTGATTTCCACAACGAACAGCGTTTGCAGTTCCCGCGGGGCTGCCCCAAACAGGCGTGCCCCGTCGCCAGGAAGCACCACCATCACATGACACCATGCGACGAAGCATGTTCGGATGGACAGGGTCTGACTGCGCAAGGACGATTTGAGAGCCCTCGCTGAGAAGAATCGCGCCAGCTTGGGGGGCACCCTCAAACTTCGCCGCCTCGATCGGTGCGGCACCGCCGAGCACGGTGCGCTGAAGCGACTTTGGATCGCGCACGATCGCGCGGCCACCCTCAAGGAGAAGCGGATTGCAACCCGCAACTTCCCCGAGTGAGGCGAGTTGCCACGGAGCACCATCCGTCGACACGAGCACGCCCGCGCGGACATCCTTTTCAACGACGCGCGTCACACCCGCACGAAGCATCGGTTTGCCGGCTGCGCCTACCTCTGCCTGCATCGGTGCGGGTACCAATTGCACGGTTGTATCGAGGCGGATCGCGTCCAATTCCTCGAAGCGGACGCCGTCCTCGGATCGGAACTGTCGAATGACGTTCGCGAGTCGGCGTGGTGCGTTTTCCTGAACGAGGAGCCGCCAAGACTTGCCGTCGTGCCCTAGCACAACGAGGTCTGGCTTGAGCGACGCGAGTGCAGGATTCGCCTGTTCGATCGCACGTGACTCACCCAACGTGCCATCCGCGGCAAGAGAACGCAGCGCCACGAAGGTGCGATCGCTTCCGTCGGCATGTACACCCACGCCAACGGCAGCGATGAGCAGCCGACTTCCGTCGCTTGCCATCGTCGGGTCGCGGTATTCATCGATATCGCCGTCGGCGCCCGTAAAAACCGCGCGCGGCATGGGCACCGCTTCAAGCGCACCTTCGACAGAGCATGCGAGAACCTTCATCCGCCCGCCGGCGAGGTCAAATCCCACACGACCAAAGGTGATTCCTTCCATCCCAATCGATCCAACGGGCTCGTCGTTGATCGAGAAAACGACGTCACGCCCCTGTCGCACGATGGAGATATCGATCGGCGCACCAACGCGAAACGATGCCGGCCGTGTTTCGCTGAGCGCCAGACGACTACCACCAAAGAGCGACCCTGCGAGGACCGCCGCCGCCTCAGGTACATCAAGTTCTAGGAGACCGCCGTCGAAGACGATCCCCGCGCCCTTCCCATCGAGTGCTTCAAGGATGACCGTCGCCTCAACGCGGAAGTCACCGTCGCCGAGTGCCTGCGTCGAATACTGACGAAGCGCTCGCACCGCAGGATCGTCGTTGAACCCGCCATCACGCGGGCGCGCCTGCACATCCTCAAGCGACGTACCACGGAGGTCGCGGACGCCGCCCGCGCCGACAGTTCCCTTGCCCGCCGCAACGATCTCGACGCGATCGACCGAAGGCACGCTGTGTGCGAACACCGTCGACGTCCACGGACCGACGGAGGTTGCACTGCACAGCACGATGGCCGCGAAGAGATTTCGCGCGGTCAATCGCGGCGCGGCGACGGAAAGAGAGCCTGCGAGCAAGTCAAGATGATGGCGAATGATTCGGCCTTGCATACAGGCCTCGCTATCGGCAGATCCGCGGTGATGCGTCCAGCATGAAGACGAACGAGAAAACTGCAGCCAGACGGGATACGCGAGTCCAGCGGAAGCCGAGTGGCGTTCGCGCCAACGGCTCTTATCTCGCAGGCTCGCCCGTTCGGGCTCGCGCCTCACGGCGTTCCGCTTGGAAGCCCCCACGCGCTCAGGATGATCGCCATGTCTTCAGCGTTCACGATGCCGTCGGAATTCACATCACCCGTTGCATTCGTCTGGTTGTAGTTCGAGAGCACGACGGCGAGGTCTGCCGAGTCGATGATCCCGTTCTGATCGAGATCG
>JAIYCA010000423.1 GCA_027488265.1 Planctomycetaceae bacterium | reverse complement strand
GTCGAATCTGGCGGCGGACTTGTTGGACGCCTGCTTCGAGAAAATCTCCTCGACGAAGCGTGGGTGTTTGTGGCGCCGCTGTTGGTTGCCGACGATGTCGCACGACGCAGCGCACGCGGCTTGGCGCCCGAAGTTCTCGCCGAGATTCCACGCGCGCGGTTGCTCTCGGTACGTCGTCGCGGCGCGGACGCGCTCCTTCACTATCGTTGGGCAAGCGCGCTCACGACGCCGACTTCTTCTTGAACTCGAGTTCCGCGGGCGTGATCGGCAAGTCGATCGCACCGAAGACGCGCAACACTCCATCGCCGTTCTCGAGAATTGTTTTCCCGTCGGTGCGCTGTGCGATACGAACGGTGTCGAGTGGCTCGTTCGCAAAGCCCTTCAACACCACTTGCCCAACGCGAGCGTCTTCGGGGAAAAGCGCGATCTCGACGGCACCTGCGCGCGTTTCACAAAGCGCTGTAAGCAGTCGATCCACCGCTTCGGTTGCGACGGAACCCGCGAGTTCCTCCGCGCCCCCGACGGGCGTGCGCGTTGCACTCCAACCGTTTACTTCGCGCGTCAGCGTGAGTCGCTCGCCATGCATCGCGTCACCGAGCAGAATCTCCATGCTCGCCACATCCCGCGGACGGACCGACGTCGCGATTGCGTCGATCAATCGATCAGCCCGTGGCACAATTCCTGCGATTTCCGCGGCGGGAAGTCGCACCACGGAGACCGTGCCTTCAAGCAACCCAAATCGATCCTGTGCACCGATTGAAACCGCATCGCCGATGCGAAGTGCCTGCTTGCCTGCGCTGGTCTCGACTTCGATCCGTGCCGCGGGCGGATCGATCCCGTAGACCGACGGCTCACGCGGCTCATCCACAATGAAGCCCGCGGAGCGTGCGCGTCGAAGCGCGTCCAACAACTCTTCGACTTGCTGCCGATCCGCGCGCGTCTGTATCGGCGCCACGATGCGATACCCGTTCTTTTCGCGCACGATTTCGGTGCGATTGCTTCCTGATTCGAACATGACACGCTGCACCTCACCGAGATCTGGGAAGAGCTCGCGACGGCGGAAATCGCGAACATCGCGTTCGAGCGCGAATTCGTGGAGCGCGCTCTCGACGACGTCGTAACCGGGATCACCCGCGCGACGCGCGAACGCGCGGCCAGCGAGACTCCGACGACCAAGCTCCACCACAACTTCGCGCCGCGCACCATCGCTGCTCGGCGCTTCGCGCAATGTCACCGTTGCAACCGCGGGTGAGAGACCCGCGGCTTCCAACGTCGCATGCATCGTCCCGACGCCAGTGGATGCCTCGCCAGATGCCACATCGACATGTCGCACCGATTCTGCCTTCAGAACGCGCGAGATGAACTGCCGCACCGCCCAAGCGTCCGCGGCGTGCGTCACGGGTTCAATCTGACGCCACGTGGCTTGTGAGGAACTCGTCTCTGCTGCGGAATCTTCGCTCGGATCCGCGGAAACACGCTCAAAGACGAAGCGCTTCCCGTCGCGCGCGAGTTCGATGCGATTCACCCGTTCCGGATCGATTTCGTCGGCCGCGATCAGCAAGCGACGCGTCGGACCGAGCGAGATTGCGGTGTCCGCCAAACGCGAGGCCGCGACGGCGCATGTTCCCGCGATGGCAAGCGCAACAAGTGATCGAATCCACTTCATGCGCGGGCCCTTCTGCGTCCAACACGAATCGCCCCGAGCGCAATCGGACCAAGCACAAGGAACGCCGTGCCGCCAATCATCCATGTGCGTCGTGCGGCGTCTTGCAAACCTTCGATACGCGGAACTTCGCGACCAGAGAGTCCTGCATCGAGCAGTTCATCGCGCCCCGCGAGCCATGCCGCGAGCGCAAGCAACAGCTCACGATTTCCCGCGTTCCCAAGCGCGGTGCGCCCACCACCGAGGTCGTCCGAGAGATCCGCAAGGCTCGTCAACATCCAGCCACCACTCGCGACGAGTGCGACGCGCTGCGCTCCCTGTGCAGGCTGACCCTGTGCAGGCTGACCCTGCGCGAGCTTTCGTTCCGCGATCACGGCCACCGGAAGCGCTTCACGCAAACGCGTACGATCGGGAACCTCGCGAACGCCGTCACCGTCACCGCGCCAATCGTCGGCAAGCCACCGCGCTTCGGCGGGTTCAATCTCAACGATCGTCTCACGCCAAACGCCGTTCGGTGCTGGCTCGTCGAGTTGAACGGGCATCGGCTGGTTCAGAAGCAATGGTCGACCTGCGAGCCGTGGAGCCATCGGCGATGGCGGCACACGTCGCACGAGTTGCCACGGTTGCGCAGTTGGCGTGCCGTCTTCGGCGGCCACGAGTTCAAGCACAACTTTGCCCGCGTCCGGTGCGATCCCAAACGGCGCGAGCAATGTTTGCCACGGGTCAGGTTGTCCGAGCACCGCAAGCATGCTTCGACCGGCGGTGAAAAGGACCGGCGCGCCTTCGGCAACGAGTTCGCTCGCGACGGTCGCGAGGAGTTTTTCTTCGCGCGAGAGATCGAGTTGCGCACGTCGAAGCGCGGGCAACACGACAAAGACCTGCGGGAGTTTGTCGCGCGCGATCGGTCGTTCCCCACGGCCCGGCGTCCACTCCACGACCGAAAATCCTGCGCTGCGCAGCGCGTCGGCCATCGCGGTTAAATCGCTGAAATCTTGCTTCCGCTTGAGCAGCGAGTCGCGTTCACAGTGCACGAAAACCACTTCCGGCATCGATCCGGTGGCGATACTACGAATCGCGCCTGAGAGCACTTCTTCTCCGCGGAACGAAAAGCTGTAACGCCCTGCATCACCTTCGACACCGCTTGATTTCGGAAAAATTCGCCACGCGGGAACCGTTGCAATTCGACCGTTTCCAACGACAACAGCCGCTTCGCCTCCAACGAGTTCGCGCCCGAGCACATCAAACTCAAGTTCCGGAAGCGCTTCGAGTTCTTGCCGCGCGGCGAGCATCTTGGTCGCCATCTCTTCAAACGATGCGATCCGCGACTGCGCGATGTTTCGCACACTCGCCGGAAGCGAGGGCTGCGTGCGCCAGTTCGAGAAGAGGGTTGCCGCAGAAGCGAGTTGATCGCTCCAAACGCGGAAACCCTGCGCGAGCGCACTGCGTGCACCTTCGATATCGGGAAGCGGGCGCGTCGCGCTGGTTTGCGAGAGTTCGACGACGCGCGCGCGGAACTGATCGCCGTCGGACGCAATCTGCGCAAAGAAACCCGCGAGTTGTTCGAGCGTGCGTCGCACGTTTTCGTTTGCTGGCTTTTCCCCACTGTTTCCGGCGGACAACTGCCCTGCCGCTGCGCGAAGCCCCGCAGTTTGCGTGCCTGCCTCCGCGCGGAACGCATCGAAAACCTCAAGTCCTCGTCGAATCGCGTCCTCGCACTTTGCGAGATCCGATGCGCGCATCGACACGATGGCTGCGAGTTCGCCCTCGAAGACGCCGCTCGACGCGGGATCAGTCGGATCGATGCGGCGCGCCTCGACGGCATCATTCGCGTCGTGGAAGCGCTCGAGTACTTCATCGATTTGACGAAGGACTGCGGGGTCTGCCTTCGCTGCATCGACAAAGAGCAACACTTTCCAGCGACCTTCGAGGCTCGCAAGCAGCGACTCCGTCGATGGCGCAAGGCTGTAGGAACGGGTTTTGGTTGCATCGAGTTCGACGCGGGTCGCAGGCTGCGACGCAAGCGCGACAAGCGCAACAAGCGCCGCGCCTGCACTCACGACGAAGACAGCGCCTTCCAAGCGCGCGCTTGCGCGCAACCATGCACTCCGCGCTGTGCGTTGGCGCGGTCGTTCGAGAAGAACCGTGGCGGTCACGAGTCCTGCCGCCGCAAGCGCGAGGAAATACGCCACCGACGACGTATCAAAGATGCCGAGCGCAAAACCTTCGAGGCGTCGCAGTGGATCGCATGCGGCAGCAATCGGGGCGTATTCAATCGGCAAGACACCAACGAGAAGTCGCGATCCGGCAACGAGCGCAAACCATGCGAAAAACGCGCCGAGAAACGCGACCGTTTGGCTCGCGGTTGTTGCGCTGACGGCGATGCCGATCGCGCTCGCCGCGCAACCGGCGAGAAAAAGACCGAGGAAGCCGCACGCGGCTTCGCCAAAATCGGGTGACGCGTAGACCTCGAGCGGGATCAAGAGCAGCGCGAGCGGAATGAGACTCGCCGCGACGAGCACCGCACAACCGATCGCCTTCCCAAGCACCATCTCAAGCGGCGTCAGCGCGCTTGCGAAGAGTGTCTCCCACGTCTTCAGTCGAAACTCTTCGCTGAAGGAACGCATCGAGATCGCGGGTGCGGTTGCGAGCAGCGCCCAACCTGCAGCGATCAGCGCCGAGCGAAGTGTCGCGGGACGGCTTTCCTCGAAGATCCCGGCGAAGAAAGCAACGGCCGCAACCGCGCCTGCAATCGCGAGCACGATCCAACCTGTTGCTCCGGCGAATGCACTCGCCACTTCGCGTCGTGCGACGGCGGCGACGCGCTGCATGGATCGCGTCATCGCAGACCTCCAGACACGATCGAGACGAAAATCTCTTCGAGCCGCGCATCGGCGGGTTCAAAGACACGCACCGCAACGCCTGATGCAGCCAGCGCACGTGCGATGGTGTCGCGCGCGTCAAGATCGCGAAGCGTGATCTCGGCGGCGTGCCAGCCATCGTCAAGTTGCGACGTAGTACCGATGACAAAGGCTCCGTCGTCTCGCAGTCGTGCGGCCGCCGGAATGCTCGCAAGCGCAAGCCCACACTCGATGCGATGACAACGTCCACCACCTGCACGCGCGCGGAACATGTCCATCGACTCGTGTGCGAGGAGTTCGCCCTTCGCCATCACAAGGAGCTCTGTGCATACATCTTCGACTTCGGAAAGAAGATGCGACGAGAGCAAAACGAGACGTGACGCGCCGAGTTCCCGCACAAGCGCGCGGAATGCAAGCGTCTGTCCTGGATCAAGCCCGACCGAGGGTTCGTCGAGGATGAGCACCTTTGGATCGCCAAGAAGCGTCTGCGCAAGACCGGCGCGTTGCTGCATGCCCTTTGAAAGCGTGCCCGCACAACGATCCGCAAATCGCGCGACGTCGGTTCGTTCCATGGCGTCGGCGATCGCTGCGCGCGCGGCAGTTCCCGAAAGCCCACGCAACGAAGCGCGAAAGCGCATGTGCTCGCGCACGGTCAGTTCCGGCGAAAGAGGCGCCGACTCGGGCAAGTATCCAACGGTGCTGCGGAGGCGCGTTGCATCACGAAGCGCATCGTGACCGCAGACCTCGAGGGTTCCTTCGTCGGGAATCAGCACCCCGGCAAGCATGCGAATGGTTGTCGTTTTGCCAGCGCCGTTCGGGCCGAGAAACCCACACACGCCTCGCGCGGGTAGGTCGAATTGCACCGTTTTCACCG
>JAIYCA010000023.1 GCA_027488265.1 Planctomycetaceae bacterium | reverse complement strand
CGCGAAATCCGCCGCGTGCTTCTCACGATTGACGTCACGCCCGCCGTCCTCGCCGAGGCACGCGCGACCGGCGCCGATCTCATCGTCGGCTACCACCCGCTCCTCTTCAAACCGCTCGAACGCCTCGACGGCGCGACGTGGCAGGGGCGCGTCGCGATCGACGCGGTTCGCGCGGGTATCGCGATCTACTCGCCGCACACCGCGCTCGACGCAGTTGCTGGCGGCATCAACGATTGGCTCGTCGAAGTGGTCGATCCCGCGGCGCATGACATTCGCGCAATCACTCCGCCAGTGAACGTCACGGGCGGCAACACCGACAACACGCACAAACTCGTGGTCTTCGTTCCGGAGTCGGCGCTTGAAGAGGTTCGCACCGCGCTCGCCGAGGCGAATGCGGGGCAAATCGGCGCCTACACACACTGTTCGTTCACGGTGCGAGGCGAGGGCACGTTCTTTGGCGCGGAGGGTTCGAATCCCGCCGTCGGCAAGCCCGGCCACCTCGAGCGCGTCAGTGAGGTTCGCCTCGAAATGGCCTTCCATCGCCGCGATCTCGGTCGAGTCGTTGCTGCCTTGCGCGGGGCGCATCCCTACGAAGAACCAGCGTTTGACGTGATTTCCCTCGCAGCGATCCCTGGCGATCCGCGCGTCGGTTCGGGTCGCGTGGCGTCGCTCTCGACACCGCGAACAGCCGAGGAAATCGCGGCGACCGTTCGTCCAAATCTCGGCGGCGGGGTGATGCAAGTCTCTCGGCCTGCCCCGGGCGGTTCGCCTCGTCAGCACACGCGATTCGCGGTCTGCGCAGGCAGCGGCGCGAGCCTCCTCGAAAAGGCCGCGGCTGCGGGCGCGACGCTCTTTCTCACGGGCGAACTCTCACATCACGATGTGCTTCGCGCGCACGCGCTCGGGCTCGAGGTCGTGCTTGCGGGGCACACCAACACCGAACGCGGCTATCTGCCGCGGCTCGCGGCGCAATTGGCGACGCAACTTGGGAAGCTTGAATCGCCGCAGGGTCTCGAATGCATGATCGCGCGCGCGGACGTCGATCCGCTGCAGTAGCGGTCCTTGGGTGACTTCAACGAGTCGCGCGTTCAAGGACTCCCTATTTCAAGGACTCCCCATTTCAAGGACTCCCCATTTCAAGAATTCTCTATTTCAAGAATTCTCACGTTCTTTGCGCGGATGGGTTGAAAGGTCAGCGAACCGAACCGACTATCCCTGCGGAGTGACATAACTCAGCGCAGTTCCAGCCATAGGAGGGCTTGCATGCTGAATCAAGATCGCACGGATGTCGTGACCGAAGGCCTCGCCCGCACCCAATCTGCGCGAGCGACGGCGCGCAAGCACTTTGTGCTTGACACCAACGTCCTCCTCCACAACGCGCAGTCGATCTTCAAATTCGCCGAGCACGAAGTGGTGATCCCGCTCGCGGTGATTGAAGAGCTCGACACGTTCAAGAAAAACAACGATGAACGCGGCCGAAACGCGCGACATGTCACGCGTGCGCTCGATCGACTTCGCGCGCAAGGGGCGCTCTTCGAGGGCGTCGTATGGAACGAACAAGGCGGCTCGATTCGCGTCGCGCGCTGCGGCTCACACGCAGATTTCTCGCTCGATCTTGATAAGGCCGACAACCGCATCCTCGGCGTCGCGCACGATCTCCATGCGAGTGGAAAGCGCACGGTCTTCATCTCGAAAGACATCAACGCGCGCGTCAAAAGCGATGCGCTCGGCATTCCTGCCGAGGATTTCGAACACGATCACATCGCGGCCGACTTCCTCCACGCGGGCTACCTCGTCGCCAAGGTGCCCGGCGAAATCATCGATGAGCTCTACGACGAACGGCAGCTGCGCATCGAACGACTGGCGGACTTCGAGGCGCGCACGCCCGATGGCGCGCATGTCGTCGCGGTCGAAGCGGTCGCGAATCAGTTCATCTTGCTGATCGACGAACTGGACGAGCACCACACGGGGCTCGCGCGGATCCTTGCCGACACGGGTGCCGCGATTCCGGTGACGGGCCCGCGCAAACCGGTCTACGGCATCATGGGTCGCAACGTCCAACAGACGATGGCGCTCGAACTCCTGCTCGATGACGACGTCAAGATCGTCACGCTCACGGGCCCTGCCGGCACGGGGAAGACGCTCCTCGCGATCGCGGCTGGTCTCCACAAGACGATCAAAGAAGAACGCTTCGACAAACTGCTCACCGCGCGGCCGATCATGCCACTCGGTCGCGACATCGGGTATCTGCCCGGCGACAAGGACGAGAAGTTGTCGATGTGGATGCAGCCGATCTTCGACAACATCACCTACTTGCTGTCGACGCGCGGAAGCCACGTCGACGAGCGGCCCGAAAGCCGCACGGCCGAACAGCGGCTCGACCAGTTGATGGCGACGGGGCGCGTCGTGATGGAACCGCTGACTTACATTCGCGGTCGGTCGATTCCGCATCAATTCATGATTGTCGACGAGGCGCAGAATCTCTCACCGCACGAGATCAAGACGATCGTGTCGCGCGTCGGCGACGGCACCAAAATCGTCCTCTGCGGCGACATCCTGCAGATCGATAACCCGTACCTCGATGCCCAGTCCAACGGCCTCGCACACGCGATTGAGCGGTTCAAAGGTCAGAGAATCGCGGGTCATGTGTCACTTTCGAAGACGGAACGTTCAAATTTGGCGAGTTTGGCGGCGGAAATCCTCTGAATTGGTGCTATGGTGCACCGGCTCCGGTTTTCGGAGTGGCTCGACACCAACCGGCGAGTGGCCGAGATGAGGCGCCTGAAGCGCTCTCACCCGACGCCCGTCGCACGGAACACGTGGAACCGCCAGCGTCGGCACCGCAAGGTTTCGATGTAGGCGGAAAGGAAACGCCAGCGCTCTCGGTTCCGAGAGCGCTGGCGTCTTTTTGTCTAAGTTGGATTGTGGTTCGCGCGTTTCCGCGCGTTCCCGCGATTGGGGCCGCGTCAGCTCACTTGCGCTCGCCGAACATTGCCGCGATGCGGAATGCGAGCTTGAGCGCTTCGAGGTAGACCCACGCGAGCGTGACGATCAGGCCGAAGGCAAGCACCCACTCCATTGACTTGGGGGCGCCGGACGCGACGGCTTCGTCGATCTGCGCGAGGTCCACGAGGAGCCAGAGCGAAGCGAGCAAGAGAATGCCAGCATTGAGGCCGAGGCCGATCCATGCCGCTTGGCCACCGTTGAATGCCTCGTTCAGGTCGAGAAACGGCATTTTTACGCCGAAGAGGCTCACGATCCACGCAATGAGCATGGTGACCATGAGGCCGAGCGTCATGAGTGTCAGGACCGACGTGAAGCGTGGACCCGCGCGCAGGATGCCGAAGGTGTGGAGCGCGAGCATCGTCGCCATGAGGCTGCCCGTGATCACAAATGCCTGCAGCGCAAGGCCGCCTGGCGCTTGGATGCCGCGCGATGCGAGTTGCTGATCGAGAATCATGCTGAGTGCGCCGAGGACGACACCTTGCGTGATCGAGTAGATCGGCGCGATGACAATCGCGAGCCCGGGCTTCGCCATGAGTGCGAAGAACGCGATCAGCGACACGACGAGCGACGTGATGAAGGCCACCATCATGAGCGTCGGGTTCGCCGCGACGAACATGTAGCCGACGGTGCCGGCGGCAACGGCGAGCACGGTGCAGAGACCGGTCTTCGCCATGACGCCTTGGACGGACGCCGTGTTGGACCGAGCGACGCCGCCATTCATGGCGATCATCCGGTCGAGTGCGGAATCGGAAAGGACGGGGTTCGAAGATTGAAGGACAGACATGGTCGGTGAGTATAGGTCGGCGAAATGGGGACTTTCGCGTCAATTACGTGATCCGCCGGGGGGCGAGACGCGTGGAGAGTACGACGCGGGGGTCAGCGTACGCCGAGTGCCGCGCTGCACGCGCGGACGGCGCGGTCGCGGCGGACGACCGCCTCAATAAGCGGTCCGAGATCGCGACGGCGGATCGAATCAATGAGTGCGGTGGAGGCACCGAGGGCGGCGGCGAGGGCTTCGGCGGCGGCGCGGAGCTCTGCCTCATGCGCTCCGTCGGCAGCGAGCAGCACCGGCGAGGCGAGCCACGCGCTCAATTCGGCCGCGGCGGCGCGCGCGTCCGCAACGACGCGCTGGAGTTTTTCTTCGACGGGCGTGCCGAGGTAACCGAGTTTCTCGGTCGCGATGCGGACGGCCGCGGCTTCGAGACGGAGGTCGGAGATCGCGGCCGACTTCACGCGGGAACTCGAGGCGCCCGGCGGAAGCGGTGTCGCAGGGTCGGCAAGCCGACGGGCGAAGTCGGGGAGTGGGGGGACGACGGAGGCGAGACCGAACTCGCGGAGGAGGTCGGTCGCGCGGGTTTCGAGGCGCGCGGAGGCGGCGATGGCTCCAGCGAGGCCGCTCTCGCGCACGAGTCGCGTGTCGAGCGCTGTGCGCAGTTGCGCGCCGTTCGTCCGTGCAATTTCGACGCAGTTCGGGCAGAGGCCGGCGAGGTTTGAGTTTGCGAGGTTTGCCCCGTTCGCCGCGTTTCCGTCAAACGCGCGCACGCAGCGCGTGCAGAAGAGTTTCCACGCGGGCTCACTGCAACGGCAGGCGGTCGTACTGCCGACCGCGCGCTCCGTGCGACAGCGTTCGCAGCGCTCGACGACGCGCGCGCGCAAACGTTCTTCCGCAGAGAGTGAGACGTTGGCCGACATCGGGCGCGAAGTGTAGCGGTGGGGTCGACGCGAGAACGAATGGCGCGCGCATGTAACGCGCGCCTCCCCCTCGCCTCACCCGCAGACGCGGGCGGCGGCGCGCACGGCGTCGCTCGCGCTCAATGCGCAGCCGTCGGCGCCGACGACTTTCCAGAGATCTGGAATCGCGCGGAATGGACCGCCACCGACGAGGATCGCGGGGCAATCGGTGCCGCATTCGCGGCGGATCGCCGCGATCGCATCCGCGATCGAACGGACGACGAGGCCCGTGCTCGCGGAGAGGCAAATGAGATCGAACTTCACGCGGCTCGCCGTGCCATCGCCAGTGTCGGCGACGTCATCGCGGATGTGATCGAGGATGTCGATCGTCGGCATGTTTGCGCCGAGGCAGTCGACCTGCCAACCATCCGACTCAAGCAAGTCAGACACCATGCGAATACCGACGTCGTGGAGGTCGCCACCAACACTCGCGGCAAGAGCCCACTTTCCGTTCGAGTTGCCTGCGGTCAGTTTCGCGCGCAACACCGACATCGCTGCTTGCGTCGCAGTCGTCACGTAGTGTTCATCCGCAACAGTCGCCTCGCGCAGGTGCCACATGCGGCCAACTTCGACCAGTGCCGGCGCGATCACACTTTCGTAGACCTCCGCCACGCTCCGGCCACTCCGAACAGCTTCAAGCAGCACATCGACGGCCTTCGCCTGTTTCCGCTCAAGCATGTGCATGAGGTAGAGCCGCGCGCGCGTGCCGTCGACATACGGCGCGTCGAGCAAACTCGCCACCACACCATCGTCCTTTGGCGAACGCTCGAGCGCGGCAATTCCTTCCGCAATGAAGCGACCAGCGCGTGAGGCAACCTGCGCAGGCAACTCTGCACGCACGGTTTCTTCGAGTGCTTTCAAACTCTCGAGAAGATCGTTCGGCTCCATCTCACGCGCAAGGAACGCCGCGCGCGCCCACTCGACGCTCTCGAGGAAAATGCCAACACGATCCGCCGCAATCGCCTCCGCGAGATACTGGAGGCGATTCGTCATCTCGCCCTTCCAGAGCGGCCGAGCTTGATTGCCGTAACGCGCTTCGAGGCCAGGATTCCGTTCGAACAAGAGCCCAAGCGACCACTCTGCGAGCGCGCGGGACACGCCATCGATCGATTCTGCGAACTGCCTGTCAAGGGGAAGCATGTTGGTTCAGCGCGAAGAAGGGAAACAGCCGAGCGAATCGAGCAAGTAGACCGCGGGCAGCGAAACAGAAACGCGCCCGCAACTCTTGCGGGTGCGGTGGGTTCGGGCGTTTCCCGCAGCGGATTCGCGGGAAACCTTCCTCATCATCGCGATTTTCCGAATGCGCGCTCGGCGAGGCTGCCCGATGGGCGCCCCGTCAGTTGCGCGTGCTTCAACAGGTACTTAATCGTCACCGTCATCACCGTCGCGTGCGACCACGTCAGCGGGCTCACCGACATCGGCGCGCCCGTGTAGGGGTCGAATTGCTCGGCAAGGACACCCGACGGGAACGCGCGATCCGCGGTCCAGTGCAGGTACGGCAGCGCGAGTTCGAGTTGCTCGACGGTCTCGGCGCAGTCGATCAGCCACTGCGCGACCCACAAGGTGCAGATAACCCACGGGTTGCCCGGCACGTCCTTGAGATTCGAGTGTTCGACGCGGTGGTAGTAGTCGTTCTCGTAACGCGCGAGGCCGCCGATATGGGTCTTCACCCAGAGCCGCTCGCGCACCGCTTCCATCATCGAAACGACCTTCGGGTCGCGCGCGTCCATCGCGCCGAACGCGAACAGTGCGTACGCACTCGAATCGATCGTCATATCGAGGCGATATGTGCCATCTGAGAGCGGCGTCGCCATACGCGCGAAGCGACCGCGCTCCGGCTCCCACATGTGGCGAATCATCGCGCCGCGCATGCGCTCCGCACCTTCGTTGAACTCACTCGCGCGGTCGTACGCGCCCATGTCTTGCGCGAAGCTCGCGGCCGCTTTCAACGCGCCGATCGTCGAGGCAACGGTGAAGAGATGTACACCGCGTCGCTCTTCCCAAAGATCCCACGAGGGCAGCGGCAATCCGTTGTGATCGCGATAGCGGAGAATCCAATTTGCGGGTTCAACGACAAGCGTGTTGTAGGTCGTCTTGATGAACTCGACGTCGCGGAACACTTGGAAGTGTCGTCGCAGCGCCCAAATGACGAGCGACGTTTCATCCTGCTGAATCGGGAGTACGCGCTCGCCGTCGAGCACCGCCGGATGCCAGCTCGACGCGAGTGTTCCAGTCGGGTTGTACTTGTGCAGGAAGTAGCCATCTTTCGTGATGACCTTCTCGCAGAAACGGAAGAAGTTTCGCGAGAGTTCACCGTGACCTGCAAGCACGAGCGCATGCGACACAAGCGCGCCGTCGCGTGGCCACATGTACGAGTACGTGTCGCCGGCGAAGTGCGTGATGTCGTAATCGTTCGCGGCGATGATCGCGCCGTTGTTGTCGATCTGCGTGCGGCAAATCACTTGGCTTCGCACGAACATGTCGCGCAAACGCTCGGGCAACGGCGACAAATCGAGTGGCTCTTTCAGCGCCCAAAGCCGCCAGTACGCCTCGGTGCGATCCATCATCCGCTGCGGGGTTTTCATGCGCACTTTGTCGTTCAGCGCAACGACCTGCTCGTGCGTACGTCCCGCAGCAAGCCAGCAGTGCATCGAGCCTGAACCCCACGGCGCGAGCGCGAGCCCAAAGCCGATCGTCGAGTCGACCGAGCCTTGCGCGATCGAGTGCCGCGAGAGCAGGCCATCTTCAGCATCGCGCCACGTGCCTTCTGCGTCGCCGATGCGCTTGGCGCCAGTCGCCCAGTGATCGACGCCGAAACGGCCCGACGAGCAACCATTCAACAGGAAGTAGACGTTGTCCTTGTAGTGAACGAGCCCGCCTGTCTGCGGGTCGAACATCACCGTGTCACCGACAGGCGACTCGTTGACGCTGATGTCGTGGTGGAAGAAGACGCGCACGTCGCGCGGTTTCCCGAGAATGTCGGTCACCACCACGCGGCGAAAATAGACGGGGCTCCAGTAGTCGACGGCGTCGTTGCAAATGACTTCGACGCCGAGTCGCTCGTGGCGCAGCCGCACTTCCGTCACCATCGTGTCGGGCTTGTAGCGAAGGTCGCGCGTCCAACCTGGCGAATCGATCCACGCGAATTGCCCGTCCGCCCAAATGCCGAAGCGTTGCAGATGGCCACCGGTGTGATTCGGCTGCCCGACGTGCGGCCAGTAGAGGTCGCGCATTCGGTACTGATCGTCGAACGCGACGAGCATTTCGCCGTTTCCGACAGGGATGTTGCGTGGCATGAAGGGACCTTACTCTCAACGCTCGCGAGCGAGCGGGGGATGGATCTGGTGTCTAGAAACGAGTCTCGCACGCGGGCGCATGGAAGCGCGAATCCCGCGTCAGTCCCCCAAGTCAACTCCCGAGTGCTGCGACGCGATCGGTGAGGGCACCAACCTGCGTCATGCGAACGCCGAAGTTCTCACCGACCTTCACCGCGCGGCCCGAGCCAATGCGACTGTTGTTGACGAGGACATCGAGTTCCTCGTCAATCTGCTTTGGCAGTTCGATGATCGAACCGTGCGTGAGCGCGGTGACCTCCGAGAGCGGCATGCGGCGCTCCGCGATCTGAACGATCAGCGGCACTTCAAGCCGAAGGATGCGGGCGAGGTCGTGGGACATAGGGCTCTTATCGGCCAACGAGCGGCGGGGCCTTTGGTCCTGCTCGGGGCAATCAGAGAATCCGCAGGAGTGCAGCGACCGTTCGCCCCGTGGCCGACTTTGTCATGGTCGGGGCGCGTGAAATCGCACGGCACGCATTCTGTAGGCGGAGGTCTTCGCAAAGGAAGGGGCGGTCAACAGGGGCGGGTCGACGAGGCTTCACCTCACCGAACAAACCGCCTCAACCAACAAACCGCCTCAACCAACAAACCACATCAACCTACGAACCTTTTGAAGACCAAGCTCACGTTGTGGCCGCCGAAGCCGAACGTGTTGTTCAGCGCGACGTTCACACGGGCTTCCTGCGCAACGTTCGGGACGAAGTTCAGATCGAAGCCTTCGTCGGCGTTGTCGAGGTTGATCGTCGGGGCGAGGACGCCCTCGTGGATCGCCATGATGGTCGGAATCGTCTCGATTCCGCCCGCCGCGCCAAGCGCGTGGCCGGTCATCGACTTGGTCGAACTCATCGCGACCTTGTACGCGTGATCGCCAAAGAGCCGCTTCACCGCGCCAACTTCAGCCTTGTCGCCGAGCGGCGTCGAGGTGCCGTGCGCGTTGATGTAACCAACGTCCGACACGGAGAGTTCAGCGTCGCGCAGCGCGGTTTCCATCGCCTTGTAGGCGCCGGAGCCTTGCTCATCGGGCGCCGCGATATGGAACGCGTCACCCGTCGCGCCGTAGCCGGCGAGCTCAGCGTAGATCCGTGCGCCGCGCTTCTTCGCGTGTTCGAGTTCTTCGAGCACGACGATCGCCGAGCCTTCCGAAAGCACGAAGCCATCGCGATCTTTGTCGAAGGGTCGCGAAGCTCTGGTTGGATCGTCATTGCGCGTCGACAACGCTTTCATCGACGCAAACGCGGAGAGGGTGAGCGGCGTGATGGCCGCTTCCGCGCCGCCTGCAACCATGACGTCACAGTCGCCGCGCTGAATCGCTTGCATCGCGATACCCATCGCGTGACCGCTCGACGCGCAGGCCGAAGCGACAGCGGTGCTCGGCCCGCGGAGATTGAATTGGATCGAAACGTTGCCGGGCGCAGCGTTCACCATAAGACGCGGCACAACGAACGGGCTCACGCGGCGCGGGCCGGTTTGGAGGAGCTTCGTGTGGCCCTCTTCCATCGTGAGAACGCCACCGATGCCCGAACCGATGATCGTGCCGTTTCGGTACGGATCAGCAGCGTTCTTGAGATCGAGGCCGGAATCTTGCACGGCTTCATGCGCCGCAACCATCGCGAAGAGCGCGACGCGGTCGATGCGCTTCTGCTCGCGGCCATCCACGACGTGCGATGGATCGAAGTCGTGGATTTCGCCTGCAAAGCGAACGGTCCAGTCTTCGTTCTGAGGGAAACTCCGCAGGGGCGAGATGCCGGACTTGCCGGCCTTCATCGCCGCCCACGTCGCGGTCGCGGTCGGTCCGAGGTTCGAGATGGCGCCGATACCGGTGACGACGACTCGGCGGAGCGTGATGGTCTTCATCGGTACGTCCCTCAGCGGCCGCCTGCAAGCGTGCGCTGGATGAACTCGATCGCGTCAGCGACCGTGGTGAGTTTGCTCGCGGCTTCGTCGGTGATCGAGATTTCGAAGAGGTCTTCGAATTCCATCATCAACTCAGCCTTGTCGAGGCTATCGCAGATCTTGTCGAACTCGCTCGCGCGAGTGACATCCGTCCGGGCAACGCCCAGTTGGTCTGCGATGGCCTCGACGACCTTCGCCTCAATTTCAGATTCAGAAAGTGAAGCCGACATGGACTTCGTCCACCCGTGGCGGTTTACAGAGCGCGAGCGGCCAATCTCTTGGGGCGCATCGCGGATCTACCGCCACCGGGT
>JAIYCA010000006.1 GCA_027488265.1 Planctomycetaceae bacterium | reverse complement strand
AGTGCATGGATAGATGCATTGGCTTGATGCCGCCACTGCCCCCTTTGGCGGTGCCACACGAGATCATCACTCTGCGCACTTTGGCTGTGCCACCGAGATCCATCCGCGCTACAAGTCCCACCCGTGCCATCGGCACCGTTGCGCACCTTCCTCAACACTTGAGTACTGCAGATATCGGGAGCACCTTTCTCATAGAGATCACGCGTCGCCGCATGGCTTCTCATCTTGGTGAGCAACAGGCAAAGCACCCCCCAAGAAGCTCGATCCGTGGGATAGAGGAGGAGCTCGAGAGGTGGCGTCTCCACATCGATATCGCCAGATCCATATCCAGGGCCACTAGTCGCGTGATACTCAGAACCACTGAACGATTCGCTACCTTCTGCTGATGGCCATCTCACTTCTGATGCCACGGAAAGTCGTACGCGGGTTCCATGTGCAAGTCGGAACTCAGAGACGCGATCGCCTGCTTCCGATCGAGGTTTCAGTATTGCGCCTCTGCCCGCCACCAGCTCTTTCGCTGCGACATGCGCACGAACTGATCCTCCGAACGTTTCTTGGTCGACCAGTGCTATTCCTGAGTATCCAAGTTCCCACGCACGAGTCACGAGTTCTTCAGGATGACTGGCCCCGCGAAGAAAGCTTGCGTTACTCATCACCGCAATCTCTGACCAACGCAGCGGCGGGCGGGGATGCGGCGTATGCAAACTCACTCTCGTATCGAGTCCCGTGATTGGACCTGTGGTTGGCCGCGTCTTCATCCCCACGCTCCTTCCACAGTGAGATCAAGCCCACTTTCAAGCGCGGCCATACAACCTTCGATCCAATTCCTGATCATTGGATCGTCTTGAAAGTCGAGCGCATTCCACACACTTGCCTTATTGGCTCGAAGCGATAAACAAGCGTGACACTCGCATCGTCGACAGTTACAAAATCCAGACGTAGAAACTTCTACGCCGTGATCCGGCGTACAAGATTTCTCCTGCATCGAATGCATGATCTTTGCATCGCACACCTGTTCGCGGCATGCCCCATATTGCATCACAGCATGGAAGTCGTGACGAACAACGTTTGATGTACCAACTGCTGATCGGATCCGATGGGGCCATCGCACTTGGATCCAAAGTCCGCCATGATCTTGCGCTTCCTTGTCACTGCACGGAAGTGAATCAGATACAAGGACCCGAGAGAAAACCGAACCGCGCGAAGGGTCATGCGGAACCACTGCACGTTCCGCTGCGATCCTTTCTTTGGGTGTACCTCGGCGGGTCTGCGCCTCGGGAAACTTCGATGTCTGCGTGCATGAACCTAACCAGTGCTCTTCAATGCGCTGCCAACCATCAATCGCGTCCACTCGCCAAGTCCTACCTCGCCACAAGAGCACCAAATCACGTAAGCCGGCCGGGGCGACTCGTCTATCTCGGTTCAATCCAGGGCGAAATTGATCAGCCAACACTCGCCCACAATCCGAACAGACATTGGATGCACTCTCTCGCGCAGACAAGTTCTGAACTCTACTTGCTTCGCTCTGCAGAACCCCGACAAGTTCACCTGCTGAGCACAGTTCGACATCACCAGCGAGAGTATTCCTTGGTGGAATGAACACTGTTCGATGAGCGATCGCACGTGCAGCTGCATAAGCAGTCGTGCAAATCTGCCTATTTGAAAACGCATCTGCAAATCCTCGGAATCTCGAAATCTCAGCTGAAATTCGCTCTGGAACATCAGCAGATTTCGAACCATTTTCTGCCTGCACTCCTTCTCGAGTCATCAATCTGAGTCGCGCAGATTCGTCTTTGGGAAAGACTTGCCAAGGCCATTGCATATGCATCGAACGATCACCATCGGCGGCATCTATCGTGGATGAATCGAGCGATGTCGCGCGCCGAGATTGCCGCTTCAGCCTGCCTATCCCGCACCTCGCGAGCACACGATCTGCACCAATACGTGCTGCAACAAGCTCCATCCACTCACGTCTTGATCCATTCTCACGTTGCGACACGCTCGGAACCTGCACACGTTGCTGTCCTTCGCGACAACGCACATGCGCTTCACCTGCACGTGACACAAAAATGCCCGCTCGTTGCTTGTAGCGAAGCCAAATAGACGACTCCACTGTGCACGTCACAGACTCAATTCCATGTGCAAGGCAGACCTGCTCAAGCCGAGGCCGCAACATATTCCAGTGATGTATTCTGGATATTGCTGGATTCTGAAATTGAATATCCATGCATGTTTCGCGCCATCCAACATCACGCGGAATATGTTTGGATTTCCTAGGTATCTCAGCGCGCATGTGTGGTTGCAGCGCCGCGGCAGACTTCATATCGAAGGCGTTTGAGATTTGCTCATGTACGTATGACGCCGTTGATTCCGACGTTCGTGGCGTTGAGAGCGCCTCTCCCGTCAGAGCATCTCCCGTCAAAGGCTTTCTGGATGAACGCTCAACTTGGAGACACTCGCTTGCGCGCGAAGAATTTCTTACCACAGATGTCGCCGCACTACCAAGATGATCCGTTGAGAGATCTGCAGGCAGATCGGCATGCCGCAAGATCCAACGGACACCTCGTAAACCTTCTCCACGCCGAGAAAGTTCATGGCAAAGTTGATCAATCATCGAGGCACATGCAATGAGTACGGTCTCACGATGCGCCACTGGCCCATCAAACTCGTGTGACAACCTCAATGGATCTCGATGCCGCAGGAAAATCCGTGCGCTTCCAACAGCTCCAAAATTTCCTAACGCTTGATCAAGCAGCGAAAGTACTCCAGCCGTGTCTACATGCTTGGTCCGACGACGGTTTCGGGATGACGTATGTGAGGCCCCTTCTTCAAAATCTCCATGAAACTGCGAGAGATCTTGATGACATGCATTTGAAGGATTGACCTGAAACTCAGAAACAAATGATGACTTCGATTCGGAAAACAGCGTCGGCTGCTCAGCGAATCGAGCCGTTTCGATCT
>JAIYCA010000035.1 GCA_027488265.1 Planctomycetaceae bacterium | reverse complement strand
GGTGGACAAGGTGGTGGCGGCCAAAACGGCGGCGGCAATCAGCAGCCAGGAGGTGGCGCGTGAATCGTTCGATGATGCATGTGGCGGCAGGAATCACGAGTGCGCTGTGCGTGTCGATCGCGTGCGCCCATCCGCCCGACGAGTTCGACTCGGCGGCGAGCCGCCTGTGGACGAACGTTCGCACGGGCGAGTCGATCGAAGGCTCGTTCATCTTTGCGCGCAGCGGGAAGATCGGCATCTCGACGCGCGCTGGCGATCTCACGACGATCGCGCTTGAGGATCTCGCGAGTGACGCTCGCGCGTACGCGGACGAACGGATCGCCACGATCCGCGCGATCAACGAGTCGCGCGTCGAGTTGGCGCTTGCGAGTGCGTTTGATTCAGCGAACTCAGCTACGGCACCGGCGCAAACCGCTGCGAAGCCCGCGCAAGCCGCGATCTTCGACGCCTTCGCGCCGTTCGTGAAAACGCGCTTTGACGAGCGCTGGCTCTACGTCGAGTCGGACGGCCTGCCGCACGCGCCGCTCGCAACGAAGATGATGGTCGGCATCACCGCGTGGCAGCAGCAGGTGCCGCTTCCGCAGAACTACACGGGCGCGAACGCGTGGCAGATTCCGCTGAAACCTGAACTCGCCGAGAAGCCCGTTCTCGGCAAATCGAATCTCATGAAGGGTGCCGTCGCGCTCGCCGCGAACGGCATTCCGATCTTCAACGCGCTCAACAATCGTGGCGTCGATTCGTTCTCGATCGGTGAACTCGACGAGTTCGGCGGTCACTGTGGACGCGCCGACGATTACCACTACCACGCGGCTCCGCTCGCGATCGAGAAGATCGTTGGCAAAGGCAAGCCGATTGCGTACGCACTCGATGGATTCCCGATCTACGGCCTCTTCGATCCTGCGGCGAAGAAGGGCGACGATCTCGCGTGCCCATGCGGCTCGCACGAGAAGCTCGACGAACTCAACGGCCACTTCTGCGAAGTGCCGAAGGGCGAGGGTTTCGGCGGAGGCACGCGGTCCTACCACTACCACGCGTCGAAGAAGTTCCCGTACATCAACGGCGGAATGCGCGGCAAGGTCGAGTTGTCTGGCCCTGGGCCCGAGAACGAAATCGTGCCGCAGGCACACGCGAACGGAGTGCGCCCTGCGTTGCAGGCGCTGCGCGGCGCGAAGATCACGGGCTTCGAACAGACCGGTGAGAAGGCGTGGTCGTTGCGATACGAGGTCGGGGGCCGGACCTCGTTCGTCAACTACCGCGTCATGGAAGGTGGCAAGGCGCTCTTCGAATTCGTTGGACCAGACGGCGAGAAGCGCACGGAGGAGTACGCGCCGCGGACACGCGGCGGCGGAGGGCAGGGCGGTGGCGGGCAGGGCGGTGGCGGTCAGGGCGGTGGCGGTCGACGCCAACGCGAAGGTGGCACTCAACCACCGACGGTCGAAGCACCGAAGTCAGGCATGACGCTCTCGTCGAGTGGTGTCAATGCGCAGGGCCTTCTCGATGCGAAACACACCTGCGACGGCGCAGCGATTTCGCCGCCGTTCACTTGGTCGAACGCGCCTGCGGGCACGAAGTCGATCGCGCTCACGATCCATCACATCACGCCAGACGACACCGAGCGCATCTACCTCGTGCGCTACGGCATTCCCGCGGATGTGAAGTCGCTCGAAGCGGGTGACACGAAGGTCGGGAAGTTCGGACTCAACAACGTCGGGCGTCGCGCGGAGTACGCGCCACCTTGCTCGCAAGGTCCGGGCGAGAAGATCTACATCACGACGCTCTACTTCCTCTCGGCGGAACCGAAGCTCGCGACCGCGACGCCGACGCGCGAAGAACTGCTCGCCGCGACGAAGGACATCACGATCGGATCGACCTCGCTTGATCTGCGCTACGCGCGTCCGGATGGAGCCGCAGGTGCTCCAGCACGACCGCAGCGTGAAGGCGCAGCGCCGAATGAGCGTGAACGTGGCGGTACTGGTGGGCAAGGCGTTGGTCAAGGCGGCGGCCAAGGCGGTGGCCAAGGTGGTGGCCAAGGTGGAGGCCAAGGTGGAGGCCAAGGTGGAGGCCAAGGGGGCCGACGCGGCGGTGGGCAAGGTGGCGGCGGTGGACAAGTTGGCGCGCGCGATGGCGAGGCCGGCGCGGGCAATCAGTCCGATGGCGCTCGCGATGAAGGCGGCCTGCTCGCGCGCATGACCGCGTTCAAGACTGAAGTTCCCGCGACCGACCATGAAGTCATCCTTGCGCAGCCGACCGCGACGAGCATCACCGCAAGCGTGCGTGCATCGACCGACCGCATCGGCGCGATCGAGTACGCGCGTGACGGATCGGCGAAGAACGAGACGACGACGAAACTTGCCATGAAGGCGGGCGAGCCGACCAATTTCGCACTAACCGGTCTCGAAGCGAACGCGGCGTACACCTATCGCTTCGTTTGGTGGCCGAAGGAAGGCGAGCCGCCGACGCGCGGCGAGCAGCGCACGTTTCACACGCCGCGCGCGCTGGGGAAGCCGTTCACGTTCGTCATCCAAGCCGACTCGCACCTCGATCAAGGTGTCACGCCGAAGGTCTACGAGCAGACGCTCGCCAACATGGTTGCGGCGAAGCCAGATTTCTTCGTCGACCTCGGCGACACGTTCATGACCGACAAGCGTGGGCAGGACTACCAGCGCTCGATCGAGCAGTACGACGCACAGCGCTACTACTTCGGGCTCGCGTGCCACTCCATGCCGCTCTTCATGGTGCTCGGCAATCACGATGGTGAGAAGGGCGACGCCGGTCGCGGCATGGGTGAGTGGTCGTACAACGAGCGCACCGAGCGCTTTCCCGCGCCGGTGATCGACGGGAAGACCTACACCGGCATGACCGCGATGAAAGATGCGCGCGGCGCGAACTACTACGCGTTCGAATGGGGCGATGCGCTGATTGTCGTGCTCGATCCGTTCTGGTCGACGACGGAGCGCGCGCGCGGCGGCGGTGGAAATCGTGGTGCGGGCGGCGGCGGGCAAGGTGGCGAAGGCCAGCGCGGCGGCGGTGCCGGTGGCGGCCCGAACGTCGAGAAGCTCGCGCCCGTCGATTCGAGTTGGGCGAGCACGCTCGGTCGCGCGCAGTACGACTGGCTCGCCGAAACACTTGCGAAGTCAAACGCGAAGCAGAAGTTCGTCTTCATCCACCATCTCGTTGGCGGCATCGGCGGCTCGGCCTCGCGCGGTGGCGTCGAGAGTGCGCCGTTCTTCGAGTGGGGCGGCAAGAACGCCGACGGCAGCGATGGCTTCGCCGCGCGTCGCCCGGGTTGGCCGATGCCGATTCACCAACTGCTCGTGAAGCACGGCGTTTCGGCCGTCTTCCACGGACACGATCACCTCTACGTTCACTCAACGCTCGACGGCGTGCACTACCAGTGCGTGCCGCAACCGGGCAATCTCGCGGGCAACACGCGC
Organism: Planctomycetaceae bacterium; assembly: GCA_027488265.1. Lineage (GTDB taxonomy): Bacteria > Planctomycetota > Phycisphaerae > Phycisphaerales > SM1A02 > QWPT01. The sequence goes on along the minus strand of JAIYCA010000035.1, from coordinate 11,011 downwards.
AGCGCCGAGGAGTACGGCTACGCGTCGGGCACGCTGCATGGAAGCCCGGGTCACGTGCGTGTCGGGATCGCCGATGACGGAACCGCGAAGGTCGAGTTCATCCGCACGGCGATTGCCGACGCGGGGGGAGCCGCGGGCGAAGGTTGGGGCGGAGGCCGCGCGCGGCGTGGGGGACAGGGTGGCAGTCAGCCCGCCAAGCCCGAAGCCAACGGCGCGGTCATCGATTCGTACGAGATCAAGCCGTGAGTGAGATGAAACCCTGCGTGCAATCAAACCCGGCGTGAAATCAAGCGGCGCACGTTCGCGCTTCGGAAGAGTTCAACCCATGAAGACGACAACAATCCTCACCGCGTCACTCCTCGTTCTCGGCGGGCTTTCACTCGCGATGCAAGACGCTCCGCGCAAGCAGGGCGGCGGACGCGGCGGCAACCGCAAGCCGGCGGCGGCGGGCGGGCAAGGTGGGCAGGGTGGCCAAGGTGGAATCGTGAAGCCCGCGATGTCCGACACCATGAAGGCCGCGGGCTACGCCGACAACTGGTTCGCCATGTACATCAACGGCAAACTCGTCGCGGTCGATTCGATCGACTTCCTTCCGCACAACGTCGTCGCGATCGACATCCTCCCTGAATATCCGATGACGATCGCGGTGCTCGCGAAGGACAACGCCGACCCGAAGACTGGTTGCGAATACGGCAACGCGATCGGTGACGGCGGCTTCATCCTCAAGTTCGCGGATGGCACGGTCACCGACGCGTCATGGAAGGCGAAGTGCTTCTTCCACGGCCCGATCGATCGCGATACTGCCAATCCGAAGGTGCGCATCGAGGAACTCTCCGAGCGTTGGTACGCGGCCGACTTCGATGATTCGAAGTGGGAGAACGCGGTCGAGTACACCGAGGAGCGCATCCAACCAAAGGAGCCGTACTACCAGCACGACTTCAAGGGCGCGAAGTGGATCTGGACCGGCGACCTCGATCTCGACAACACCGTTGTCCTCCGAAAGAAGATCGAGAAGCCTGACGCAAAGCGCCGTTGGACGACGAAGCCCGACCTCGACGCGTCGTGCGCGCCCGCGGTGCGTTGACAAAGCGGGAAATCACCTGCGGCCGTATTTGAGCGCGCTTCCTGCGTTCGCGGTAGCGTGCGCGCATGCGCCACTTGCTCGCTGCGTTCGTCGCCGCAATCGTCGTCTTCTTCTGGGGGTTCCTCGCCTACGCCGCAATCGGCATCTGGGAGTTCGCCTATCCGACGACGAAGTCGGACGCGGCGATCCTCGAGACGCTCGACGCGGCGTTGCCCGATGACGGCGCGTACTTCCTGCCTTCGATGCCCGAGACATACATGACTGAGACCACCGACCCCGAGGTCGTTGCGGCGAACAAGTCATTCGAAGATCGGATGGCGAAGGGCCCGATCGCGCTCGTCCTCTTCCGGAAGGGCGGCATCGCGCCAATGGCGCCGTCGGAACTGATACGCGGTTTCGTCATTGAATTCGTCGCGGCACTTCTCCTGACGTGCGTACTCTCAAGCGCGCGCGGAAGCGCCGGGCGGCGCGTCTTCCTCGGCTTCACGATCTCACTTTTCACGGCGCTCGCGACGTGGGGCGTCGCGGGCAACTTCTTCCACCTGCCGCTTGCCTACATGTATTCGAACATGGCCGACGCGGTGATCGCGTGGACGCTCGCGTCGGTGGTCATCGCTTTGATGCTGCCCCGCCGCGCAGAAGTCTGAACGCGCTCGACGCGCATCAAAGTGGTCGAGAAGCGTCGGAGCGGACCTCCGCGCAGCGGGGAGCGAGTGTTGTGCACGCGTAGACGTGTCGCGAGTGTGTTGAAGTCGTCATGTACGCCGTCGTGCGCGCGTCGTGCCGCCGATGACGGCGAGACTGAGAAGGGCGATCGCACCCGGCGCCGGCACGGCGGAGCCGCCGTACATCGTGCGGTTGTAGACATGATGCCACGCGCCGGTTTCACCGAACTTCTCGTGCGTCCAGAGCACGAGTTTGCCGTTCTCGCCAATCGAATCCTCGATCGAAAGTACGAATTCGGTTTCGCCGACGCCAATCGTTCCGAACCTAACGGTGGCTCCGCTTCCGTCGTAGAGCCACCATCGGACGAGAGTAGTTGATGGATTTGCGAGGCGCATCGCGATGTTGCCCATGATGCCGTCGTCACGGAGGTCGCGGAACATCGACGCGCTTGCCGTATCGAGTTCTGGCAGCAGGCGATGCACCGGCGAGACGTAGTGCGCCGTCGTATCGATCGTCCTGCTCCACCACGGAGTCCAGACGAGGAATTCGCCGCGTGCTTCGCTGTCCATCCATGCGGACGCTTCCGCAAGTGAGATGGAACTACCAGCGGCGATCGCCGACACGCGGTGAAGACCGACATACGAGTCCCACTCCATCGATCCGCTCGGGCGGACGATGCCCACGAGCGACGTGTCGACGATGGATGCGGCCGAACCGAGGATCTCGCACTGGATCACGTGGCCGAGTCCGTGTTCGTCAGCCGCGCGTGTGAAGTGGTCGGTGATGATGGACGCCGACGAGATGTTCGTTGATGCGAGATTGAACGCCGCAAGCGCGACGATCGTGAGCATGCGCGCGCTGTTGCGTTCGGAACTGTGAGCAATGATGCGAACGTGCGATGTCCGTGGGGCGGCCTGGGCCGCCTGCTTCGATGCAAGCATGACTGCCTCCTCGATGGAGAATCTTGAGTGTGTTCCAACTTGATTCCGGCCTAGGGCGTTGGGCCGGAAGAGCGTTCGCAACAGCGTTCAGACGTGCGTTTTGAGCGTCGGAACGATCTTGTCGAGATGGTGTACGCAGCGCCGCGCGCCGCATGAGGCAGTTTTGCGGCCTACACGAAAATGGCCCGTTTCACGGCGAAACCGCGTCGACCGCCGCCCGCTACCCTAGCCGCCCCATGGCAGGCACAGGCTCCCACACGTATCAAGCTCCCAAAGGCACCCGCGACTTCTACCCGAGTGATCTCGCCGTCCGACGTCACATTGAAGGCGCGTGGCGTTCGGCGTCGATCGATTGCGGCTTTGACGAGGTGGAAGGTCCGACGTTCGAGCACCTCGAGCTGTACACCGCAAAGTCGGGCGATGGCATTGTGAACGAACTGTTCTCTTTCCGCCGCGCAGGTGGCGAGAACGATTACGCGCTCCGTCCGGAGTTCACGCCGACACTCGCGCGCATGGTCGCGGCGCGCGCGGGTTCGCTGCCCGTGCCGGTCAAGTGGTTCGCTATTCCGAACATGTTCCGCGCCGAGCGTCCGCAGCGCGGGCGATTGCGCGAGTTCATCCAGTGGAACGTCGATGTCTGCGGTGTCGAAGGCGCGGCGCACGACGTCGACGTCATCGCGTGCGCGGTCCTCGCGCTCGAGCGCCTCGGTTTGCGGCCGACCGACGTCGAAGTGCGACTCTCGCACCGCGTCGCGATCGCGCGCATGCTCGCCGCACTTGGCGTGGCTGACGAGAAGACCGGCGATGCGATGACGCTCCTCGATCGTCGCGACAAGTTGAAACCAGAAGAGTTCGCGGAACGCGCCGCCGCGCTCGGACTCTCGGCGGACGCCGTTGCGCGCTTCGACACGGCAGCGCGCGCCACGCAGCGATTGTCGGAGCCGCTTGCGGCGCTGGCGGCGAAGATTGGCGTACCTGAGGCGGAATTCGCAGCGCTCGATGAAGTGCGCGCCGCCGCAGAACGCGCGGGCATTCTCGAGTGGTGCACCGTCGATGTTGGCATCGTTCGCGGCCTCGCCTACTACACGGGAACCGTCTTCGAAGTCCATGAAGTTTCCGGCGCTGAACGCGCGGTTGCCGGTGGTGGTCGCTACGACGGACTCGTCGAACTCTTCGGTGGACCAAAGATGCCTGCGTGCGGCTTCGGCATGGGCGATGTAGTGCTCGCGAATGTGCTTCGCGATCGCAAGTTGCTGCCTGAAGACGGCGCGACGCTGCTTCCGCGGCCTGACGCGTTCGTCGTCTCTGCGGGCGGCGAGATTGCGGAAGCGTTGTTGCCGTCGCTGCTGATGCGGCTCCGTCGCGCTGGCCTGCACGCGCGCACGACGACGAAAACGACGAAGAACGTCGGCAAACTCCTCGGTGACGCTGGGAAGGCGCGCGCGCGATTTGCAGTGATCCTCGGCGCGGAACTCGCCGATGGAAACGTTGCGGTCAAAGATCTTGACGCTGGCACGCAGACGGTGGTGTCGTTGAGTGAACTCGAGGCTTCACTACGTTTGCGTCCGTGAAGTGGGTTCTGCAAGGGCTGCGCGAGAGGTCACGTCGTGCGTGGCTGTGCTTCATCGCGCGCATTATCGACGCGTCCGGTCGTAGCGGTGGAGCGGGTTTCAACCTCCGAGAAGCGCAGGCTTCCCCTCACTTTGCCAGTGTTTTGAGCCGATCTCCCCAGGCTCGGTCGTTCGGTTTCGCCGCGACCTCCGCCTTGGAGAATGTCGATGCCCTTTGGTCTCTTTCGCAGTCAGCAGACCCCGATCCTCGCGGACTTTGGCAGTTCGGGTGTCAAGTTGCTTCAGGTTTCCCCTGGTGCAACGCCGGTGGCAACTGCGGCCGCGTTCATCGCATTCGACGATGAACTCCGTGCGCAATCGCTCGATCAGCGATTCTCGTGCATCGCTGCTCAGTTGCCCGCGGTACTGAAGAGTCATGGATTCCGCGGAAATCGCGTGGTCGTGGCTCCGTTCTCGCAACACATGCTTGTGCAGCATGTCGCGGTTGCGCTTGCAGACGCCGAACGCGCAGACAGTGTCGTCGGCACGCAAATCGCGATCGGACTCGGATGCGATCCGCAGAATCTTGTCGTGCGCACGTCGCGTGTCTGTGAAACAACGCGCGATGGTCAGCCCAAGGTCGAGTTGCTCGCGTTTGCGATGTCGCGCGATGACGTGATGCGCTACGTCCAACTCTTCGCAGGCGCGAAGTTGAAGGTCGTCGGTGTACATGGCGAAATCTCGGCGCTTGTGCACGCGTTTGATCACGTCAATCGCCGAGTCGAAGATACGTCGGTTACCACGATGTACATCGATCTTGGGTACAGCGGAACCAAAGTGGCCATCAGCCACGGGCCGCAAACGGTCTTCGCGAAATCGATTGCGATTGCGGGGCGCACCTTTGATGCGCGCATCGCGGAATCGCGCGGTATCTCGCTCGCGAGCGCGCGTTCGCTTCGACTCGCCGAAGGCGTTCGTCCGGTGCGCGCGCGACAGCCGCAGGCGCCAGCCGCGACGGAAGCAATGGGTGGAATTCCCTCAGCACCGCAAACATCTGCAACGTCGACCGCTGCGCCGTCCGCCGAGACACTTCCCGCGATCTTCCGCGCGGGATACGCGCAGGAGCAAGCGCTGCTCGGCGAACGCCGCGCCGGTGCGCCCGCGCCTGCACTCGGTTCACCGCTTCCTGAGGCGACGCAGCGCTCAGTCGCGGTTGATTGCCGCGAAACGCTCGAAAGTCTCTGCGACGAACTCGGCATGTGCGCGCGCTACTACGGCGGACTCTTCCGCGAGCGGCGCATCGATCGCGTTGTCTTCTTGGGCGGCGAAGCGCGCGACATCGGGCTCTGCCAAGCACTCGCGGCATCGCTTCGCATCCCTGCGAAAGCGGGCGATCCGATGGCGCGTTTCCTTTCGAACGGTACTGCTCCGGAAGGGCTTCCGGAACCAGAGGCCGCGCATCCTGGTTGGGCCGTCGCCTGCGGACTCGCAGCCGCGCCAACTGATCTCTGACTGTTTCTATCACGGGGAATCCATGACCAATCCAACGAGCTTTCTTCCCGAGGATTACGTGCGCGATGCACGCGAACGGCGCAGCAGTCTGATCGCGTTGGCACTGTTCCTGATTGTCATGGGCGGCGTCTTCGCTGCGTTTCTCGTGACGAATCGACAATGGACGGATGTTCGCACTTCGCAAGGTGAAGTGAACGAGCGGACCGAACAGGCCGCGAAAGAAATCGCGGAGATGAAGCGCCTCGAGGGAATGCGCGCGCAAATGGTTGAGAAGGCAGAACTCGCGCGCGGACTCATTGAGCCTGTGCCACGGTCGGTTTTGCTGGCGACGCTTGTCAACACGATGCCTGAAAATCTCTCGCTCCTCGAACTCGAGTTGAAGAGTGAGGAAATCAAAGTGGCGAAGGCTGCGGCTGCGAAGCCCGATCCGAAGGCGCGCCGATCAAGCGCCGCGGCGCGCGCGAAAGAAGCGGAAGAAGTTGCGAAGCTCGAGCCAGTACGTCGACGCGTGTTGGTGCAGGCGACTGGTGTTGCGCCCGACGATCTTGATGTGAGCCGTTGGATGAGCCAACTTTCGCGCATGCCGTTTCTCTCGGGAATTCGTCTCGAAGTGAGCGAAGAGAAGGAACTCCGCGGCATGCAATTGCGGCAGTTCCGCATTTCGATGCGCATCGAGCCAGAAGCAGATATTCGCGGCTGGGAAGGTCTGCAAGCGCTGCGCACGCCCGCCGATCCAATTGATCGCGGCGCATTCAAGGCTTCAGAAGCATTGCGGGCTGCTGGTGCGATCGAGCCAACTGGTGATTCGAGCACGGACCCAGCTGCGACGGTCGAGGGTGGTGGCGCGAGCCCCGCGCTTGTGAACGAGGATGAAATGCAAGGTCATGCCGAGGAGGAACATCCATGAGTCAGCAACGCGGCATGCGAGATCTCGCCTTTTACGCGGTCATTGTCGCGATTCCAATCGCGTCCTACTTTCTCGTCTTCGCGCCGCGCAATGCGGAGATCGCGAAGGCGCGTGACGAAATCGCAGCAAAGCGCACGCGGCTCGCCGATCTTTCGCGCTTGACCGCGCGCATCGGTGATCTCGGTCGCGAAATCGCCGAGCGCGAAGAGGAACTCGATCGCCTCAATCAGAAACTCCCCGATCGCGAAGGCGTTGATCGCATTCTCGAACAAGTCACGCAGATCGCGCAGCGATCGAATCTTGCGGTGCGTTCGGTGAAAGGCGAGAAGGCTGTCACAGCTGGACCAGCGATGGAACTTCCACTGAAGACCGTGATTGAGGGCGACTTTGAGGGCTTCTATCAGTTCCTCCTTGATGTTGAAAGTCTGCCGCGCATCACCCGCGTGCATTCGATGAAGATCGCAAAACTCGGCATGGGCCCGCGCGACAATCCGAAGGATGCGATTGGCGGCGCGATGCGCGCGGAGTTCACGTTGAGCATCTATTTCAACGACGGATCAGCAGCAAAGACCGCGTCAGCGGCCGCGAGTCGTTGAGCAAACATCCGACGGCCCGCGATGAGGAGATGATTATGCAGAACGCGAACAACAACGCGAACAATGACGAGTTTCAATCAAACACAGATGAAGAGCGCTCGATTCCGCTCTCCTTTGAGGATTCGAGCGAGTCGCTGAGCGTGGCACGATCAGCTGCGCGCCGTCGATTTGGCTTTGGATCACTGGTGTTCGCGTCGGTTGCAGTGGTTGCGGTCGTGAGCCTCTTTTCGATGCGAACGATTGGGCAAAGCAGTGCGGCAGTTGTCGAGCAGTCCGACGCAGGCAAACTCGTCGAGACCTTCTTGAAAGAGCAGACCACGACGAAGAAAGCCGACGGTTTGTCTACTGATCTTCTCGATGCCGACGCGTACGCGGCACTTCGCATCGAGAGGGATGAACTTACGAAGGATCCATTTGTGTTGGCGGGTGAAACCGTCGTCACAATCGATCCCGTCACGGCAGGTGAAACAGCGCCGATGGCTGTCGGCGAATCGCCGGAAGCACGTCGTGCTGCACAAATCGAAGGTTGGAACGCGATCATCGATGCGGGAACTTCGGAGATTCGTGTGCAGTCGGTGATGTTCTCCGCGCGTGGCGCATCGATTGCGAGCGTCAACGGAAAACTACTCAAGGTTGGTGACACCTTGACCACGTTGAAGACGGCGACGGAGTACCGCGTTGATGCGATTGAGCAAGGAACTGTTCGATTTCGCGCGCGCCACGACGGCCTTGGTGTCGAGCGCACGGTGTCGATTCTAGTGACGGGTGGAAACTGAGCGAGGCTGACGATGGGACGATTTAACATCGACGACATTCTCCGGCAACTCTCTGAGCCCGATCCGAAGGCGCCGAAAGAGAACGTGCCTGAACGGACGACCGAGGCTGCACAAGCGTCAGCACAGGTCGCGTCGTCGGTGTCGGCAGGCGTGCCAGTGAGCACATCGGTGAGCACGCCGTCAACTGTTGCGACGGTGTCGGCAACCGCGCCCGCTGCGGCTCCGCTGCACGTTGTAGCGACAACTTCGGCGCCAACTTCAACGCCAGCTTCTCCTCCAGCGGGTGCGTCAACGTCCGCCAGCGCTGCGACGCAACCAATGCCGTGGCCTGTGCAAGCGACGCCGACGGTTTCGCCTGCATCCTCGCTGCTTGCCGCGACGGGGCAATCGTCGAGCCAGGTTGACTCGCAGCGTGTCTCGCGGCCCGGGTCCGGCTTCGACGCCGCGATGAAAGATCCATCGATGCAGGATCTTTCGATGCACGATCTCGCGATGAGCGATCTGTATGTGCCCGAAGATGATCTTGACACGCCAGCGGCGACGCTTGAATCGTTGCTCGCTGAACGCGGCATCGCCACTGCCGAGCAACTACTCGGCGCGGCGCGACTTCAGAAGCAAGCGCCAGGCCGCAAGCTCGTCGAGATTTTGAAGGAACAGGGCGTTGATGAGCACGCGGCGCAATCGGTCGTCGCTGAGCTCGCGCGCATGCCGTTCGAACGGATCGACGCGAAAGCGCCGAACGCGTTTGATCGCGCGCTTGTCGGGCAACTTTCGGCGGAGTACTGTCGCGCGAATCATGTGCTGCCGCTGCGACGCGAGGGCGGCCGCGTGGTCATCGCGACCGCGAGTCCGGAAGACGTCTTCGTTCTCGACGAAGTGAAGCGCAAGCTTTCGCTGCAAGCCGTTCGGCACGTGCTCGCGACCGCGGGTGACATCACGGGTGCACTCCAACACGCGAACGAAGCTGCGGAGCGCTCAAAGGCCGATGATTTCGATCTCGATTCGATCCTTTCGGGCGTTGGTGACGAAGACGACGTGGAGATTGAAAAGGAAGACGTCAACGAGCGCGACATCGAGGCGGAAGCCGAGAGTTCGCCGGTCGTCAAGTACGTCAATCACATCATTCAGTTGGCGCTGAAAGAAGGCGCGTCCGACATTCACATCGAGCCCGATGAGAAGGTGCTCAAGGTGCGCTTCCGTATCGACGGCATTCTCTTTGAGATGCTGACACCGCCGCGCAAAATGCACGCGGCGCTCACGAGCCGCATCAAGATCATGTCGAACCTCGACATCGCCGAGCGTCGTCTGCCGCAAGACGGCCGCATTCGCGCGACGGTGCTTGGACGCAAGCTCGATTTGCGCGTTTCGACTGTGCCAACCCCGAAGGGCGAGAAGACGGTCATGCGTATTCTCGACAGTCGTTCGATCAACGTTTCGCTCGACGATCTCGGTTTCTCGGAAGACGCGCTCACGATCTGGAAGAAGCAGATCGATCAGCCGCACGGCATCATCTTGGTCACTGGTCCGACGGGTAGCGGAAAGACCACGACGTTGTATTCATCGATTCGCCAGATGGATACACGGCGTATGAACATCTCGACCGTCGAAGATCCGATTGAATACAACCTGCAAGGCATCACGCAGATTCAAACGCACGAGAAGATCGGCATGACCTTCGCGAAGGCGTTGAAAGCACTCTTGCGACAAGACCCGGACGTCGTGATGCTCGGCGAAATTCGCGATCTTGAAACTGCGTCGACCGCGATTCAAGCAGCGTTGACTGGCCACCTTGTGCTTTCGACGCTGCACACGAACGATGCACCAAGCTCGATCACCCGCATGATCAACATTGGCGTCGAGCCGTTCCTCGTCGGCGCAGCGCTCAACGCTGTGCTTGCGCAGCGACTCGTGCGCAAGATTTGTCCGAAGTGCGTGGAAGATCGTCCGATCGATCCAGACATCGCTGATTTCCTCGTAACGCACGGCATCACGGGCCCAACGATTCGCGCGGGTCGCGGTTGCGGTGCGTGCCGCCAAACTGGTTACGCGGGCCGCTTGGGCTTGTACGAATTGCTCATGCTTGACGACTTCCTGCGCGACAAGATCGCGGCAAATCCAAACGTCGTTGAGTTCCGTCGCCTCTGCGTCGAGCGCGGGATGACGACGTTGCGTGAAGACGGCTTCGCGAAGGTTCGGTCTGGAAAGACGACCGTGGAAGAAGTCCTCAGCGTGACCGAAGCGACGATTTGAGTAGGCGAGCGCGACGGGTGTTTCGGGTGTGCAACGCAAACAGGGCCACCCGAAGGTGGCCCTGTGTCTGTGAGCGTGAACGCTTGTGTCTGCGTGATCGTCTGCGTGATCGTTCGCGTGATGAACGAGCCGAACAGCTTCCGCGCGTGGCCGCCGCGCGAGGCGTTAGTTGCAGGGGCCCCACGAGCTCAAGAGAATTGTGAGGTCAGCGGCGTTCACGATGCCGTCTGCGTTGATGTCCGCATCAGGGAAGACCGTGGTCGGTCCCCAGAAACTCAAGAGGATCGAAAGGTCGGCACCCGCGACCTGGCCATCTTTGTTGAGATCGGCGATGCACTGGCATTCATCGGGAATGCCGTCTTGATTGGTGTCGGGCGCGCCCTTTGCGATTTCGCAGATGTCGATCGTGTCGTTCGCGTTGCAGTCGGTCGCCGTGCCTTGCGCGACTTCGAATTCATCGGGGATCGAGTTCGAGTCACAGTCGGTCTGGCATGAGTCGGGCACGCCGTTCTCATCGACGTCGGCTGCGCCGCGCACGATGTCGCAAGAGTCTGGAACCTTGTTCAGGTTGCAGTCCTGCTCTTCGCCCGTCTTGATCTCGTACTGGTCGGGCACGCCGTTTGAGTTGCAGTCGGCTTCACAATCGTCGGGGATACCGTTCGAATTGAAGTCGGTGCTCGATCCTCCGGCGATGTCGCAGGAATCGGGGAAGCCGTTGCCGTTGCAATC
>JAIYCA010000269.1 GCA_027488265.1 Planctomycetaceae bacterium | reverse complement strand
GGCGGGGTTCATACACGCGGCGGGGTTCATACACGCGGCGGGGTTCATACACGCGGCGGGGTTCATACACGTGCCCCAACTTCCGATCCAAGCAACGGCGCGCGGCGGCCCTTCGATGGATGCGCACACAACCGCTCGTGGCGTGCATGCGGCACTTGAAACGCTTGCACACATGCTCATCTCGGAGCAACGCGCGTGAACGATGTCGTCCTCGTGACTGGCGGCGCGGGTTTCATCGGCTCGCATCTCTGTGAAGCGCTCCTCGCGCGGGGCCGACGCGTTCGCATCCTTGATGATTTTTCGAGCGGAAACGCCGCAAATCTCGCGCATATCTGGAATGGCATTGAGCTCGTCGAAGGCTCGCTTGAGTCGCCGTCGGCGATCGCGCAAGCGATGAAGGGCGTATCGATCGTCGCGCACCTCGCGGCGCGGTCGAGCGTTGCTGAGAGTATGGCGGCGGAAGATTTGTACGTCCGCGTGAATGTCGGTGGCACCGCAGCGCTCATCGCAGAGGCTCGACGCGCGGGTGTCGCGCGGATCATTTTCGCGGCGAGTTCGAGTGCGTATGGCGATCACGACGCGCCGCACGATGAATCGATGGAACCTCGTCCGATGTCGCCCTACGGCGCGACGAAGGTCGAGTGTGAGCGGATGCTGCACGCGCTCGCGCAGGAGCCGGGCGCGCCCGACACCGCAGCGCTTCGGTTCTTTAACGTGTACGGCACTCGACAAGATCCGAACAACGCGTACGCGGCCGTGATCCCACGATTCATGACGCGCATCGCCGCAGGTCTCCCCGCGACGATTTTCGGTGACGGCGAACAGACGCGTGATTTCGTGCACGTGTCGGATGCCGCGCGCGCGGTGATTGCGGCGATGGAATCGCCCGAGCCAATCCGAGGCGCGGTGATCAACGTCGGTACGGGCCATGCGACTTCGATTCGCGCGCTCGCCGAAACGATCGGACGAGTTGTCGGCAAGCCCGCGCAACTCGACTTTCAACCATCCCGTGCGGGCGAGATTCGTCACAGTGTTGCGACGGTGTCGCGTGCGCGTGAACTGCTCGGGTTTACCGCAGCGATCGAACTAGAGGTCGGTCTCGCGACGATGACCACGGTGACGCGTCGTTCAAGATGATTTTGCCGCGCGAACGCGATGCGCGACGTAAAGAAACGACGGACGCCTTGCAGCGTCCGTCGTTGGCTTGATATCGAAATGTCGCTTCTACGGAATGAGGCCCCGCGCTTAGGCGCGGAATGATGCCTTGTAGGCGGCGACCGCTGCCTTGAACTCATCTTCGATGCCCTTGAAGGACTTCGAAGCAACGAGTTTGTCGCGGAGATCCTTCTTCTGGGTCGCGAAGTACTCGAGAAGGCCCGTTTCGAACTTGTTCACAGCCGGAACTGGAACGTCATCGAGGTAACCCTTCGAGGCTGAGAAGATCGAGATGCACTGGTCGATGACGTCGAACGGCTTGTACTGACCTTGCTTGAGGAGTTCGACCATGCGTGCGCCGCGGTCGAGCTGACGCTTCGACGCTGGGTCAAGGTCGGTGCCGAGCTGCGCGAACGCTTCGAGTTCACGGTACGCGGCAAGGTCAAGACGCAGCGAGCCAGCGACTTCCTTCATCGCCTTGATCTGCGCGTTACCACCGACGCGCGACACCGAAATACCGACGTTGATGGCGGGACGAATACCGGCCGAGAAGAGTTCCGGCTGGAGGTAGATCTGGCCGTCGGTGATCGAGATGACGTTCGTCGGGATGTACGCCGACACGTCGCCTTCCTGCGTTTCGATGATCGGGAGCGCGGTGAGCGATCCGCCGCCGTTCTCGTTCGAGAGCTTGGTTGCGCGCTCGAGGAGACGGGAGTGCAAGTAGAAGACATCACCGGGGTACGCTTCGCGGCCTGGCGGACGACGGAGGAGAAGCGAAAGTTCGCGATACGCGACGGCTTGCTTCGAAAGGTCGTCGTAGACGCAGAGGACGTGCTTCGGCGTCTTGCCTTCCTTACCCTGCCACATGAAGTACTCGCCCATCGCGCAACCCGCGTATGGAGCGATGTATTGGAGCGGCGCAGCGGCCGACGCGCCTGCGACGACGACGATGGTGTAGTCGAGCGCGCCGTTCTTGCGGAGCGTTTCGACGACGCCGGCGACGGTCGAGTCCTTCTGGCCGACCGCGACGTAGATGCACACGACCGCGTCGGGCGTACCCCAGTACTGCTTCTGATTGATGATGGCGTCGAGGCAGACGGCGGTCTTGCCGGTCTTACGGTCGCCGATCACGAGTTCGCGCTGACCACGACCGACGGGAACCATCGAGTCAACAGCCTTGATGCCGAACTGGAGCGGTTCCTTGACGGGCTGACGCGCAGCGATGCCAGGAGCAACGATGTCGAGCTTCTGACGACCCGATGCGTTGATCGCTGGGCCACCGTCGATCGCGTTGCCGAGTGGGTCGACGACGCGGCCGAGGAGCTCTGGACCAACAGGCACTTCAAGGAGGTTGCCCGTCGCGCGCGCGGTTGCGCCTTCGCGAATCGAGGTCGCGTCGCCGTAAAGCACGCAGCCCACGGTGTCGAGTTCGAGGTTCATCACCTGACCCATGACCTTGCCAGCGGAGCCTTGGAACTCGATGAGCTCGCCAGCCATCGCCTTCGAGAGGCCGTACACGCGGGCAATACCGTCACCGACTTCGACCACTTGGCCGACTTCAGAGATCTCGAGTTTGCCCGAGTACTGCTCGATTTCTTGGCGAATGACTGTCGTGATCTCGTCGCTCTTGATCTTCACGGATGGGTCCTCGTGTTTGTCTTCTCAGTTGTCGGCGCGGGGCCGATCGTGTGAGTTTGGATAGTGTTGTCTTGGTGGTTTCGATTGGAAAGCGATGTTCAGGAAAGGAAATCGCCGAGACGCGTGCGAATGCGGCTCGTGCCGCGGCTCGCAACCGTCTCGTGCATGTTGCGCAGCTGCGTTGCAACGGAGCCGTCGATCAGCTGGTCGCCGATGCGAAGTTTGACGCCGCCGATCATGTTCGGATCGCTGTACTGGTGAAGCACGGCATCCTTCGAGAACGCTTCCTTCACGCGCGCCTTCACGGTCGCGATCACCTCATCGGAGGCGCGACCATCGACGGTGAACATGTCGACTTCGACGCGACCGAGTCGCTCTTGCAAGAGCGCATCGAGGGCGTCGGCGATGTCCGCAATGCGACCAGCGCGACCGTGCGCGGCGACCACATTGAGGAAGCGATAGACAAGATCGGAAACGCGCCCCTTCACGATGCGATCGAGCGCCGCGCGGCGCTTGTCGTTGCCGAGGATTGGGGTCTTGAGGAATTCCGCGAAGCGCTTGTCGGCGCGCACGATCTCCGCGAAATCGCGGAGTTCCTCAGCGCAGGACTCGGCAGCAGCGTTGCCGCCCTGTCGATCGCACACCTCGAGGAGGCTCTGCGCGTACACGCTTGCGATTTCGTCGATGTTCTTTGTAGTTGCCATCGTGTGACGCTCTGTCAGGCGTGAACGAACTCAGTTGCGGGCGCGCGAAAGTTCAGCGAGGCTCTCGGAGACGAGGCGCGATTGATCGCCCGCGCCGACTTCGCGGCGAAGGATCTTCGATGCCATGGTCGTCGCGAGCGCGACGGCGTGGTCGTTGATTTCCTTGACGGCCGATTGCTTCGCACTCTCGATGTCGGCGATCGCACGGGCCTTCATCTCCGAGAGTTCCGCGTCGTTCTTCGCGCGGAGTTCGTCAGCAACCTTGCGGGCGGTGGCTTGCGCAGCCGCGATGGTCGCGGTTGCTTCAGCTTGCGCCTGCTGGAGCTTCTCTTCGAACTTCTTCTGCGCAGATTGCGCTTCGTGGCGGGCCTTTTCCGCCGCGTCGATTTCGCTCTTGATCTTCGCGTAGCGCTCATCGAGGCCAGCGATGATGCGTGGCCAAACGAGCTTCGAAAGCAACAAGAAGAGGCCGAGCGTGACCACGATCGCGGTGCCGTAGGACAGCAACTTGAACGCGAGCGGATTCACGGCGCCGCCTTCGGCTGCGAGCGTGACAGGGAGAAGAGTGAGCGCGTTGGTCATAGTGTGGGCTCGATTTCGAGCGAACTCTGGTGCAATCTCAAACTGCGATCCCGAAACACGTCACCGCGGTTCGGGAGAATCGGTCGAGGCGGGTTTCCCCGCCCCGACCGGAGTGACTTCATACTTCCACCGAACTCGGATCAACCGAGCACAGCGAGGAGACCGACGACGACCGCGAAGAGCGCGACGCCTTCGATGAGCGCGGCGGTGAGGATCATCTGGGTCTGGATGGTCGACGCGGCCTCGGGCTGACGGGCGGTCGCCTCGACGGCCGAGCCGCCGATGCGGCCGATGCCCATGCCCGCGCCGATGGCGCCGAGCGAGGCGCCGATCGCGGCGAGGCCCTTGTTCATGTCGGCGCCGGCGGCGGCGGCGTCAGCGCCGTCCTGACCGAAGGCCGGAGCGGCGATGAAGGCGGCGAGGGCGGCGAACGGAACGATCTTCGAGAACTTGCTCATTGCTGACTGTGCTCCAAATAGGTTTGGTCTTTGCTCGGACGCCGTGGGACGCGCCGGTTGAAGGACGAATCATTCAGCCGGGCCTCCCACGAGCCCGGATTTGGTTTGTTCAGTGCGCGTGCGCACCGTGGCCGTGGCCATGGGCGTGGTCGTCGTGACCGTGCGCATGGTCGTGGCCGTGATCGTGATCGCCGTGGTGGCTCATCATGCCAATGAACACAGCGGTGAGGAACATGAAGACGAATGCTTGGAGGAAGGCGACGAAGAGTTCGAGGACCGAAATCGCGATCGCCGCGACAACCGACACCGCGGACACTGGAATCGCCAAGCCCCAGCCCTTCGCGCTGTACGCGAGAGCACCGAAGCCGAGCAGCGTGGCGAGCAGCGTGTGACCCGCGACCATGTTCGCGAAGAGACGAATCGAGAGCGCGGCTGGCTTGATGAAGAGACCGAGGATCTCGACCACGAGCATGATCGGGACAACAGCCTTCAGCATGATCGGCCCGTAGAGGAGATCCTTGCCGCCAGCCATGTGCTCGATGAAGCCCTTCACGCCGAGATCGCGGAAGCCTTGGTAGAGAATCGCGAAGAAGCTGAGTGTCGCGAGACCTGCCGTGACCGCGATGCTCGCGGTGGCGGTGCCGCCGAACCAAACCGGCGTTTCGCCGTGGCCAAGCTCATGCTTGTGACCCAAGAGCGTGAACACAAACTCTTGGATGTCCATGAAGGGGATCATGCCGAAGAGGTTCAGGACGAGGATGAAGAAGAAAATCGTGAGGAGGAACGGAAGGAAGCGTGCTGTTGCGTCCTTGCCTAGCAGCGGCTGGATCACACCATCACGAAGCCCCTGCACCATCACTTCAACGATCTGCGCGATGCGGCCCTTCGTGAGATAGCGATCGGTGCCGGCGCTCGATGGGCCGGTTTCGATCTGCTTGGCCGCCATCGACAGGACGATGAACACAACCACCGCGCCGACGACGAGCGAGATCGCACTGAGCGCGATCTTGTATTCGCCGATCGCGAAACCGTGCACATCCTTGTCGACGACGTGCTCGATCGGGTTTCCGCCGGCCGCAAGAAGCGACGGCGCGAGATCGATGATCGAGATGAGGCTGTTGCTGAGAATCATGAAGGAACTCATGAAGGAAGTTCACACGGGCGAGAATGCACACAGGTCACGGAACGCTGTCGTGCGGTTTGCCTCGCTCGTGAGCGGGGCTGCGATTCGTGAAAACCTTCACGAAGTCACACCGCGAGTCTCGACAACTCCGCGGAATGCTCCGCGTGTTGCCATCCAATACATGTCGGCGTTGTCGGCGTGACTACTCACGGGCCGACGCGCCTGCAGTTGAAGACGCGGGACGCGTCGCCGACTGCATCGACTGCATCGCCTGCATCATCGTCACGATGTCCGCGACGAGGATGATCAGGTACCCCACGAGCGACCCGATCAAGACTGGTCGGGCCTCCGCGAGGAGGAGAAAGTATAACGAGAGTGCCAAAAGCGGTGTGAGTACGAATCGCACCAACGTTGAGGCGAGATACGCGTTCGCAACACCCTTTGCCGGGCTGAGCAGCGCACCAAGCACCGTTCCGGCGAGGTGCGCGACGATGGCGGCGGAAAGCCCGAGAAGCACACCTTTGTAGATGGGCGGAGGGAAGTTCCAGCCTTGGTGGATGACCGCCCACAGGATCACAAGTCCTGCGCCCACAGCGAGATGCACCGCGAGGAGTTTCGCAAGCGGAAAGACGGGGAGCGAAGTGGACGCCGGGGCTGCCGGAGCGACCGACGGTGTGCGCGATTCAGATTCAGCCTGCATGGTCGGGTCCTCCAACGTCTCGCGCCGCATGATTTTGACCGCGGGTCTCGGAATTCTCGATGCGCGCCCGCGCGCCGCTTTCCTCTGAACTTCTCAAACCACTTTGGGTGTGACTCTCGTCGGTTTTGCTTGCGTTTTGATCACTCGCGGTCCCACCCGTCGCGGGCGTCTTCGGACGCCATCCGGGCCGCGCTGGTCGCGGCGGTGGCTTCTTCAGCGCCAAGCGGAACACCGTCACCATCGCTACCGCGATTCCCGCGATCGAACCCACGACGATCCAGCGATTCTTCGTACCGAGCAAATAGTCGAGCCCGTAGCCAAGCAGCACCCCCGCCGCCACCTCGCTCATCATTTGTGAGCCGAGACCGAGGAGCGATGCATCAACGGAGGTGAAAAATGCCTTCTGTCGCGCAGCGGATTGGGTGCGCGTTGACAAGACCTGATCGCCCGCAGGCACATCGCCCTGCCGTCCGAGCGACGGTTCAGTCATGCCTCCACTCGATTGTGCTTGTGCGTCTTGCGAGTTCGAAACTCTCGCAGGCCGCCCGCTTTCATCGTTCATCCCTCCACCGTACCATCTCGGCCCCATGGCGATCCGCGACGAAGAAGTCATCGATGTGACCCCAACCCGCCTCACCCGCGGCGAAGCACTGTTCCTCCCCTCCATCTTCAAGGGGCTCGGCACGACCTTGCGCCACTGCTTCGAGAACATCGGCCGTGGCGGCTCGAACAAGAAGAACATCTGGGTGCTGCAGTACCCAGAGATGAAGCGTGACGATCGCCCCGTCGAGGAGGGCGGCCAGTACCGACCCTACTTCCGCGGCGTGCACCGCCTCAATAAGGATGAAGACGGTCGCGTGCGCTGTGTCGCGTGTTTCATGTGCGCGACGGCGTGCCCCGCGAAGTGCATTCACATCGTCGCCGACGAAAGTCCATGGGACGATCGCGAGAAGTACCCGAAGCAGTTTGATATCGACGAACTGCGCTGCATCTATTGCGGCATGTGCGAAGAGGCTTGCCCCTGCGACGCGATCGAACTCACGCCGCACTACGAAGTGACTGGCCTTTCGCGCCAGGAACTCATCTTCGACAAGACGAAGTTGCTGCAGGTCTACGACGAGACCGTCGGCGAAAAGCCCATGTGATAAATCGATG
>JAIYCA010000347.1 GCA_027488265.1 Planctomycetaceae bacterium | reverse complement strand
CTCGGAGTGAATCCTCGGGGGCCGAGGTTTGAGCGCTCGCAACTTGCTCGCTTTGGCGTGAATGGCATATGCCCGCTTTCGCTCGCTTTGGCGTTGGCCACGCCGGAGGTCGCCGCCGCAGCGGCGACCGCTCAAGATTTGAGCGCTCGCAACGTGATTTGAGCGCTCGCGACTGAGCGGGCTGCTGACGCTGCGCGTCAGGTGCCCGCTTTCGCTCGCTTTGGCCAGCCTCGCCGCGAGTGAATCGCGGCGGGCTGAGATTTGAGCGCTCGCAACCTGCTTCGCAACTTGCTCGCTTTGGCGTGGACCGCGGATCAACTCCGCTTGCGCTTCCGGCTTCCGTGCTTCTGAAACACCGCGCGTGCCTCGTCGCGTGCGGTCGGCGTTGCGCGCAGCCCATGCAGAGCGTCCTGCGCGTGTCGATACGCCGCGCGATGCTCGACGATCGGTTCTGGATAGTCGATGCCGAGCCTGCAGCCGATCATGGTCTGCAGCAGTCCTGGCATCGTCTCGGGCTCTGCGAGAAACTCATCAGGTACCGCGCCAAGTTCGGGAATCCATCGCCGAATGAACTGACCGTGCGGATCATGATCCTCGACCTGCTTGCGCGGCGAGTAGATCCGCAGCGTGTTGATTCCCGTCGTCCCTGACTGCATCTGGACTTGGGGATAGTGAATGCCGGGCTCGTAGTCGAGAAACTGCCGACCAAGCCACGGTGCGAAACATCGCCAATCAAGCCAAAGGTGATTGCTCGCGAAACTCACGAGCATTGCGCGCATGCGAAAGTTGATCCAGCCCGTGGCAACAAGCGCGCGCATGCACGCGTCGACCATCGGATAGCCCGTTTGTCCACGTTGCCACGCGAGCAATCGCGCATCGCGGACATTCGGCAGGAGATCATCGCGGAGCGTCTCACACGACCGCGCCATACAACGCGTTTCGATGTCGGGTTCATCTTCCAACTTCTGGATGAAGTGGCAGTGCCACGAGAGGCGCGAGAGAAAACTCCGAATCGAGTCGCGCCACGGCCCGATGTCGTCTTCGTGCATTCCTTCTTGAGCGACGCGGGCGGGCTCGGCGAGTTGCCCCAATCGCCGCTGCGCCCCTTGATACGCGCGTCGAACACTCAACGTGCCCCACGCGAGGTGCGGTGAGAGCCGTGAGCACGAATCCCACGCGAATACGGGCGATCCCATCGTGGTGCGATAGTCGCGGCCTCGCTCGAGAAGAAACGAGTTGAGCAAGCGTCCTGCCTCGCGTTCGCCGCCGCGCTGTCGAAGCGCGGCGCGGGTGTCAGGGCCGATGCTGAGTTCCTGCGCGAGCGTGATCGACCCCGAAGGGACGCACGATTCGGTCGGTGAACGAAAGCGCTCCGGCGGCGCCGTTCGAGGGCGCGCCATGTGCGACTCCCAACGCGTGGCCCAGCCGTCGCGGCCGGGCCCGCCATCACGGCCTGGCCCGCCATCGCGACCAGGATTTGGCCGACTCACGCCATGCTGTTGGAACTCGCGAAACAGCACCCCGCGTTTCTTACACCAACGAGCCACGCGCAAATCACGCGCGTAGGTGATCGCGTTGCCCGTTTCTTCGTGAGAAAGCAGCGCGTCGATCGACTCCGCATGATGCAGTTTCTCGAGACACTCGGTGACTTCGCCGTATCGACAGACGAGCCGTCCGCCGCGTGCGTGAAGTTCTCGCCCGAGTTCTTCGAGTGATTCACATACAAACGCCAGTTGCGATGCATCGGCATCGGGCGCTTGCCAAACTTCGGGCTCGAAGACATACAACGCGATCATGGTCGAACCGCGTGTCACGCACGCGCTGGCCGCAGTCGCCAGCGGTTCGTGGTCATCGATGCGAAGGTCGCGTTTGAGCCAGACAACAAGCATGGCGACGATTCGCAGTGCCCCCTCGGGTCGATGCGCAGCGCGCGATTGTTTCGCGCACTCGTGCGGTCGCAGGCGAGAGAGCCTCAGCTACGAAACATCTTCGAGCCGCTCAATGACCGCATCCGCGGTGATGGGTGGCGCGCCAGGGGTCGAGAGCGCAACCATACGCACGCCCGCATTTCGTGCTGCTCGCGCTCCATCTTCGCAATCATCGATCAGTGCGAGATCACTCGCGCGCTCCAATCCAAGTTGCCGCAACGTCTCGAAGAGGCCCCACGGCGCGGGCACAGGTGCGCAGGCATCATCGGCGGTGACGATGACATCGAGCGGCACTTCCGCAGCGGAGAGTGCATCAAGTTGGGGTTGAAGCAATCGACGCGGAGTGCAGCAAATTACGGCGGTTTGAATGCCGTGCGCGTGCAATCGACGAAGCGCGTCGCACACGTCGGCGTTCGGGGTACGGGCCTCTTGCGCAGCCTCGATCAGTCGAACTTCGAGATCCGCCACCATCGCATCGACTTCGTCTGAGGTGACCCAGTGGCCGTGCTTGGCGCGAAACGCCTCCGAAACCTCGGGGAGTGCGAAGAGCCGCTCGATGTGCGGACGGCCTGTGGGCCCTCGCGTCGCGATGAGCGCAGGCTCTGAAATGGTCACCGACCACCGCGCGAACGTTTGACCAACCGCTGCATTGATCGCACGGCGACCGCGATCGAAGAGGACCCCGTGCCACGAAACGACAACCGCGCGTGATTTGCCAGCAAAGTCTGTCCTCGCGAGCGACGCATCTCCGCGCGAAGAGTTGGAGGTATGTGGCGTTTCGTTCGACATTTGGCGTCTACGTGCCGAGTTTCTTCACTCGTCGAGGCGTCCGTAAGCAAGTGAACTTGCAGTACACGCACGCCAAACTCCAGCGCTTCAATCTCGCGCTTCAATCTCCCGCTTCAATCTCACGCTCCATTCGCGTCATGCGCTCGTGCGCACGCCGCGAACTACATCGGCTCAGCATCGATGCGCGTCGATTCGAGTTCCTGCTCTGTCGGGATGGCTAAGAGTCCGACGAGTGGCTTACCTGGTGCAACTTCGATTTGCACCAATCGAATCGGCGTCGGTGGGTAGTAGCGAAGCAGCCCGCCAGGGAAAGGCCCTTCGCCGCGAACATCCCAGAAGTCGCCAAGCGGGATGCGAAGCGTTTGACCTGCGTCGAGTCGCGTGACTCGCTTCATGTACCGCTGATTAAGCCAGATATCGATGTCGGCCCAACCTTCGGCCGTTGGGTTCACAATGAGCATCGCGTCGCCGTCGTTGAAGACTTGCACATTCGCGACGCGCTCTTGCGGCGTGCCAAACGGGTACGCGCGCGTAGCCTTCGAAGGCTCGTAGCGCATGGTCTCACAGCCGGTGGCTGAAACCGCAAGTGCGAGGATGATGGCGGCGCGACGCATGGCGGAAATGTAGCAGGACGCACTCACCCGTTGCGGCGGATCCGAGCACGATCGAAAGTTGCCGGCGCGAAGATTCGCATGTGGCAGCTTCCGCGCGTGAGGCGCAAACCGAAGAAAACGCGGCGAAAATGCTTAGATTCCTGCGGCGCGCGTGCAAAGCGCGATGAGTTCCTTTGCACGATCGCGCGTTGGTGCTTCGGCGATGACACGCGCAATGGGCTCGGTGTTCGAAGCGCGGAGGTGCACCCATCCGTCCGCGAAATCCACGCGTACTCCGTCAGAGTCGTTGACGCGCTCGTTGGCGAATGCAGCCTTCATCTTCGTCAATGCGCCCGCGACCGCGGGAAGTCCGCCGATCGCCGCGAGATCGACTTTGGTTTTCTCGATGGCGTAGCGGGGAAGCGCGTCGACGATTTGTGAGAGCGGCTCTTTCCGGCTGGCGACAAGATCGAGCACGAGGGCCATCGCGCTCAGCGAATCGCGCACCCAACACACTTCAGGGAAAATCACGCCGCCGTTGCCTTCGCCGCCGAGAAGTCCGCCGGCGGGCTTCAACGCGCTGACAACGTTTGCTTCACCAACGGCGGTGCGAAGGACTTTCGCGCCCGCGAACTTCGCTGCGACGTCATCGATCATGCGCGACGTCGAGAGATTCGCCGCGAGCGCGAACGGCCCGCGCAATTCAAGCATGCGCTGTGCAGCGAGCACCAGCGTGTATTCCTCGCCGATGTAGCGGCCGTTCTCATCGACAATCGCCAGTCGATCCGCGTCTGGATCTTGCGCAAATCCGCAGGCAACGGCTTGGCCTGCGTCGCGCAGCGCGCGCACTTTCATGGCGAGTTCTTGCAGGTTCTCCGCGGTCGGTTCCGGCGTGTGGCCAAAGATGCCCGTTGGTTCGCCGTAGATGTGCGTCACGTGGCAGCCGAGCGCATCGAGGAGCATTCGGCCACCGATGCAGCCCGAGGCATTCACGCTGTCGAGCACAACCGAGAGTCCGCGTGCGCGAATGCGTGCTGCAGCGCCCGACGCGCCGCCGAGCACTTCGATGACGCGTGCAACGTGTCGTTCATTCGCCGATGTATCCGTCGTCACTGTGCCGATTTCAAGCGGCTTGGCGAATGCGATGTCGGAACTCTTGAATCGCGCAATGATCGCGTCTGCGACTTCCTTGGGCGGCGCGAGGCCATCGCCATCGAGGCACTTCAAACCGTTCCATTCGATCGGGTTGTGGCTTGCCGTGATCGCCATGCCACCGTCGGCGCCAAGAGCGCGAATCATGAGACCAACCGTCGGGGTCATCGCAACGCCGAGATCGATGACGTCGGCGCCCGTCGCTGCAAGTGAACCTTGCACCGCGCGGGCAAGCGATTCTCCGCCGAATCGGCCGTCGCGCGCGACAACGAGACGCGGACGACGCCCTTGCACGAGCGTACGGATATGCGAGCCGAACGCTCCAGCGAAGGTCGCAGCAACCACCGGAGTCATGGTCTTTCCGACAATGCCGCGGGCACCTGAAACGGAGAGCATGAGCGGGGCTGGGTCAGGAATCGATGAAGAAGCGTGCGAGGACATAGATTGCGAGTGTACGGTCGGATCTGCGCGCGGAGGGTGCGGGTTTTCCGCGATACACTCGCGCCTCACGATGGCAAACGACACGCAATCCGATGCGAGTGACGGCACGCGTACTGGCGGGGAAGCCCACGGTCGCGACGGTGGTCTTGAGAGCATCGCGTCGAGCCGCGCTCGCACGCTTGAGTCTGCGACGACCCATGCGGCCCCCTACGCGCTGGAGGTCGAGTGTGAGTTTGCGGCTGCCCACGCGATCCTGCTCGGCGGCGTGCGCGAGCGACTCCACGGACACAACTGGCGCGTGGTGATTTCGATCGCGGGAGATCGCCTCGATCGCGAGGAACTGCTTTGTGATTTCCATCTCGTCGAGCGTTTGCTTTCAGAAACGATCGCGCCGTTTCGCGATGGCAATCTCAACGAGACACCGCCGTTTGACCGCGTGAACCCAACGGCAGAGGCGGTTGCACGATTCGTGGCGACCGAACTCACGGAGCGACTCGCGCGCGCAGTTCCCGCGGTCCAGCTCGAATGGGTGCGCGTCACGGAAGCGCCGCGCTGTACCGCGATTGTTCGAATGACACGCTGATTTGAAACTTGTCCGACACCACTGCACGCAGAACTGACGCTATGCGACCGACGCCTCCGAACGAAATCACTCCCTCAGGCCCCGATGATCCAGCGCGCTTTCTCAATCGCGACATCCAATGGCTTGAATTCAATCGTCGCGTGTTGGCGCAGGCATACGATCCGCGCAATCCACTGCTTGAGCGCGTGCGATTCCTCGCGATTTTCGGCTCAAATCTCGATGAGTTCTTCATGAAGCGCGTCGGTGGCTTGCGTCGGCAGATCGACGCGGGCGTCGGTAGCCCGCCGTGGGAGCCTCTGACTCCGGCGGAGCAGATGATTCTGATTCGCGAGAAAGTGCTCGAGCAAACCGCGCTTGCAACACGCGTGTTCCGAGACGAACTCGTCCCTGAACTTCGCAAAGAGGCGATCGAACTTCTCGATTGGAGCGCACTCAGTTCCACGGAACGCGCCGAAGTCGAAGCGTGGTATCGCCGCAACATCTTTCCAATTCTCACGCCGCTCGCCGTCGATCCAGGCCACCGTTTCCCGTTCATTTCGAACATGTCAGTTTCGCTCGGCGTGTTGCTTCGCCGCCCCGGCGAGAGTGAAGCGCTCTTCGCTCGCGTGAAAGTGCCGGAAACCGGTGGACGTCTCTATCGTTTCGGCGCAACGAAGCGGTTCATTTCGCTTCAACAAATCATCGCGCACAATCTCGATGACCTCTTCCCAGGCATGGAGATCGTCGAGGTGCTTCCGTTCCGCGTGACACGTAACGCAGAAACCGAACGCGACAACGAAGATGCCGAAGATCTTCTCGAGCAGATTCAACAGCAGTTGCGCGAGCGTCGTTTTGCGCGCGTGGTGCGGCTTGAAGTTGGCGCGCGACCGAACGATCGCATCATGCGATTCCTCGAGGATGAACTTGGTCTCGCGGATGATGACCTCTACGAAACCGACGGCATGCTCGACTGGGGCACGCTCAACGAAATCGCGGATATCGACATCCCCGAACAACGCTGGCCGAAGTGGACTCCCGTCGCGCCGCATGGGCTCGAGGATGAAAATGCCGACATTTTCAGCCTCATTCGACAAGGCGATGTGCTCGTCCATCACCCATACGAGAGTTTCGATCACTCCGTCGAGCGATTCATCGAGCAAGCGGCAGCGGATCCGAAAGTGCTCGCGATCAAGCAGGCGCTTTATCGAACGAGCGGCGATTCGCCATTCATTCCGAGTTTGATTCGCGCCGCTGAAAGTGGAAAACAGGTTGCGGT
>JAIYCA010000298.1 GCA_027488265.1 Planctomycetaceae bacterium | reverse complement strand
TTTCGTCAATCGCCTCAATCGCGTCGTTCGCGCTGCTCCCTGCGCTGCTCGTCGCATTGCCAACCGTCGCGCGCGCGGCGAGCGACGGGGAGACGCCTTCGACCACCGTTAAGTTGAAGTCGGGTGCGTCGGTCGAAGGGAAACTCCTCAAGCAAACCGACCGACGCGTGTGGATCGATGTCGGCGCGGACGTCTTGAGTTTCGCGATGGATGACGTGTCGAGCGTGACCTCCGCGGGTGGCGCATCAAACGTTGCGCTCAAGCAGGATTCACTCTTCTCAACCGCGGTTGGTCTTGCCGAGTTGCCGCCGCGTGAACAGGCGAAAGTCATCGGTCCGGCCGTGATCAAGGTTTCGACTCCCGGCGGCCTCGGCTCCGGAGTCATCCTTTCGCGCGACGGCTACGCCATCACCAACGCACACGTCGTGCAAGGCGAAACGAATCTGCGTGCGACGGTCTGGTTCGCGCAACCCGACGGCACGCTCAAGCGCACCGATATCGACAACGTCGAACTGATCGCGATCAACAACCAGGTCGATCTCGCGCTCGTGAAGTTGAAGCATCCGGAAGGCAAGGACTTCCTGTACGCGCCCGTGCAAGACGCGGAGAAACTCGAGATCGGCCAAAATGTTTTCGCGATCGGTAATCCGCTCGGGCTTGAGCGCACGCTGACGCAAGGCGTGGTCTCGACGACGCAGCGAAACTTCGACGGCCTGACCTACATCCAGACCGATACGCCGATTAACCCGGGTAACTCCGGTGGACCGCTCTTCAACACGAAGGGCGAAGTCATCGGCATCACCAATATGGGTATCACGGGCGGCGAAGCGCTTGGTTTTGCGATTCCAGCGCGCTACGTGAAGGATTTCATCCGCAATCGTGAAGCGTTCGCGTACGACCGCAACAACCCAAACTCGGGCCACAACTACCAGAAACCGCCTGCGCGAACCAAGGAAGGCGCACCGCCGAGTCTGCAAGATGGCTCGTCGGGCGGCGACCGCAAGTCGTAACGGATGGTTGGAATGGCGTTGGTGTTGCGCGCGTCTTCGCGGCAACAATCGCGCATGCACTTTCGAACTCAACACCTCTCGCAGGCTTTAGGGAACTCCATCATGCATCTCATCACGTCTCAGCTCACTCGCACCATGCTCCTCGCAACGCCCGCCATGTTCATCGCGACTCTCGCCTCGGCGGGTGATGCGCTCTCCATCCGCGAACTCGCGCCCGCGAGTGCAATCGTGGTGGTCGGTGCCGACGACGTGCGCGGCATGATCGATCGCATGGGACCAACCGCGCTCGGCAAGCTCTGGAATGACCCTGCGTTGGCGGAAGAAGTCAAGTCGATCAAGTCGAGCTTCCAAGAGGGCGTCAACGAAGCCGCGACCGCGGCGGGTATTGACCCAGCGACCGTCACGTGGCCGTCGAGCGTTGGCCTCGCGGTGATGGCAGAAGTCGACGAGGAACTCGGCCTTCCGAGCGCGCAGTACATCTTCTTCTGCGATTGGAGCAAGGAAGCAGAAGGCGCCGCGAAGATGCTCGAGGCATTCGTCGCGAACGCGGAGAAGGAAGCGAAGGACGGCGGGAGCGATGTGACGTTCGAAGAAGTCCGCGGTCGCCGCGTCCTTGTCATGAAGGACAAGCCCGTCGAAGAGGGCGCTGAAGACGGTATGGGTGAGGACGGCATGGGCGAAGAAGGCATGGACGACTTCGGTCCGTTCGGCATGATGCCGGACCTCGGTCCGAAGGAAACCTGCATGGTGCACGACGGCTCGCGCATGTTCGTCGCGAGCTCGGTTGCAACGATGGACATGTTGCTTGCGCGCGTCGACGGTGCACGCGAGAAGCCTGTTGGCGACAGCGAGAACTTCAAGGGTGCGATGGAAGTCGCCGGCGGCGTCGGTGATATCTACGCGGTGCTCTCAACAGACAACGTGAAGCCGCTTCTCGCCGCATTCCCGCCCTTCATGATCGTCGAGCCGCTCGTCGGTCGTTTCTTCGGCAACATCGAAGCGTGGAGCCTCGCGGTTCACCTCCGCGATGGCGTCATCGAGCAGAACATCGGTTGCTACGTGCCAGATGGCAAAGTCGGTCTGCTTGCGCTCGTCGACGCGCCAAGCGTGCCATCAGCACCACCAGCGATCGTGCCATCCGATGCGTTGAGCTACGGCCGCATGAACGTGCGCTTTGACAAGATGGTTTCGGTCATCGACGAAGCGATCGCGGGTCTTGCCGAGGATCAATCCGAGATGATCAAGCCGCAGATCGACATGTATCGCCCTGCGATGACCGCCGCGTTCGCGGCGATGGGACCTGAAGTGCACATGTGGTCGCTCGAAGGTGATGCGGCCGATCCGCTTGCGGCTGGCACGATGGTCACGGCGATCGCGATGAAGAATGACAAGGAAAGCGCGGCCGCGGTCAGCGACTTCATGAACTTGCTTCCGCTTGGACTTCAGTCGCGCGACTTCAACGGCATGACCATCATGTCGGATGAGTTCTCGCCGGTCGCGGTCGGAATCGGCGGCGGCTACATGGTTGTCGGCGAAACGAAGAGCGTCGAGCAGGCGCTGCGCGCGGTCGACGCGAAGGGCGAGCAGGGACTCGCTGGCGATGCGCAGTTCACCGCCTCGATGGCAACGCTTGGCAAGGATCCTGTTGTCGGCATGGCCTGGTGGAATCTCGGTCGCCAGATGGAGTCGACGGGCCGCATGCTCGCAATGCTCACCGATCAAGTTGGTGGTGCTGCAGGACTCGGCGAAGACGGTGCGATTCCGGGCGTGGATGTCGGTATGGACGACCTCACCGGCATGACGAAGCTCTTCAAGGCCGAAGTTGTGAAGCGTTGCTTCGGTGATGCGCTGCTCGACTTCACGTCGACGAAGGCCGGCTTCATGACGCGGTACCGCATGATGCCAGCTGCGGCGAAGTGATTTCGCTCGCGTTTGGGATGTTGGATACATGAAATCTCGAATAAACACGCCGCGCAGTTGCGCGGCGTGTTTCTTTCGTCGTGAGATTTTTCACGCGAGCGAGCTCGGTGAATCTGTCGTGGTCAGGTTTGCGCGCGATGCTGCCTCATCAATCACCGCATCGCCATCCACTGCATCGCCGCGTCGATCTCGCGGGTGCCGAGTGTGTGAAAGTCATCGTGTCGCGCGTGGGCAATGCTCGACCAATGCGAGAGTCGCGCGGCCTGCGCGATCGCACGCGCTTCATCGAGTGGCGTCACGGGATCGACTTCACCCGCGATGACGGCAAGTGGGCACGTAAGTCGCGCCGCGGCCTCGCGGGTGGATCGTTCGCGTACGCCGAGTGCGGCAAGTGCGGTCAAAGCCGGAGCGACGAGCGGTCTTCGCGGCATCGCGCGGAGTTCGAGTCGCGCGCCCAAGGGCGTGCGGAGTCGCTCATACGGAGCAAGTGCGAGGACACCGCGTGTGCGCGGAGCGAGTTCTGGAAGCGCCGCGGCGTGGATCGCGATTGTTGCACCGAGTGAGTGACCTGCGAGCCAAATTTGCCCTGTCGTTGCTTGCGCGGCAAGCGCGGCAACAAAGCGATCTTCATCGGTTCCGAGACGCGTCGATCGTCCGCGCGCATCGCCGTGCCCCGGAAGATCTGGCAACAAGAAGCGTTTCGCGTGCGGAAGCAGCGGCCCGAGTCGGGCGAGTGCGTCGAAGCGAGAGCGCGCAAAGCCGTGCAGGAAGATCAGGGTTGGCGCCGCAGGATCACTCTCGCCAACTTCGAAGACGGGGCACGATGTGCCTTCAAACTCGAAGTTCCACTCGCGGCCGTCGAGACCCCACGCGGTCGGCTCCGTCGGATATCCGCGAGCAAGCGCCCAACCAACACTTCGTCGCTCGGGGCGCAGAGCTTCGCGCACAACACCCGCGACGGCACCGGCCCACACGAGCGCGCCAGTGGTGCCAAGAAAGGCGGCTGCACCGAGGATGGCGGAAGCGTCAGGCACGCGGGGATGCTACACAGGACCGCGATGATGGAGCGTGATGTTGAAGCGCATTGCACCTTCGCCGCGCTGCTCGACATGCGACTCGACATGCGACTCGACATGCGACTCAGCTTGTGACTCGACATGCGACGCGACTTGAGGCTGCATGTGACGCCCGCGAACGCGGACCGTTACTCCGCCTCAAACATGCGGCGATTCGTGCCGCCTTCACCCACGGGAACCTCGAGTTTCGCGAGGCACTTCGGACAGCGTCCGACGTAACTCAGACCGTCAGGCGATTTCGGAAGCCGCCCGTACGTCGCGCAGCAGCGGAACCAGATCATGAGGAACGGTTTGGACGCGCTCGCGCCTCCGGCAGCACCGGCGGCGTCGCCAGTTTGCTGTGTGCGCTGCGTGCGCAATCCGTCAATGTCGACGATGTCGCGTGGGTCGGGCACGGGAGTGTCCTCAGCGGGGCTTGGCAGACATTTCGGCCTGAAAACCCGCGCGGCTTGAACGTCGCTCACGAAACGCGGGCGCGATTGGCCTGCGCCTGCGCGCGCAAGGCGCCAAGCGCAGCCTCGCTGCGCGCCGTGATGGTCGCGGCTTCCGCGCGGTCGGCCAGCGATGGTGTATTGATCCGCACGTTCTCGATCGCGGCGTCGGCGGCTGCGACCGCGAGGTCGAACGCGATGCGGAGGTCACTCGCGAGCGATGCACTCGTCGTTCCAACGAGTACCTCAAGCGCCGCGACCGTCTCGGCCGCGAGCATAAGCGTCGCTTCCGGCGCCGCGATCGCGGCGCGCACCGCCTCGTCGAAACCCGCACGCGCGGGGTCATCCTTCGGCAACTTCCAGAGGCGATTGAGCGTGCCATACGCGCGCGCGTCGCTCTCTGCGAGTTCGATCGCGTGTGCGCGGCCCGACTCAAAGCGCAGAAGCGCTGCTCGATGTGCGGCGTCGTACGCTGCGAACTTCGACTTTCCGATCGCGTAACCCACGACCATCGAGCCGAGGGCGTTCGCCTGCGCAAGCGTGACACCAGCAACCGCGCCGCCACCTGGAACAGGCGTCGCAGACGCGAGTCGGTCGAGGTATTCGCCGACCGTCATCGCGCGAAGGTCGAGCGGCGAGGCGTCGCTCACGAGCGGATCTCCGCGCCGAGTTTGGAACGCAACGCGTCGATGGCGCGCGCGACCGATGCGTCGGCCTCTTCGCTCTTCATCGTGCCATCGGGCTTTCGGAAGACGAGGCGCAACGACACGCTCTTCTTTGCGTCGCCGATTTGCTTGCCACGGAAGGTTGTCACAAACGAAACCGACTCAAGATCGGCGAGGCCAAGCCCGCGAATCGTCGACTCGATATCGCCATACGCGACGGCTTCGGCAACGATCGCGGAAATATCGCGATCTGCCGCAGGGAAGGCAGGCAACTCGACGGCCGCGTTTTCCGGCGGATAGTGCGCGAAGAGGCCACGCAGTTCGAGTTCTGCAGCGGCCGTCGGCTTCTCCAAGCCATGAGCCTTGAGCACACGCTGATCCATCACGCCGACGATACCAATCTCGGCGCCATCCACGACAACGTGTGCCGAAGCGGCGAGCCACGAGCGCGCACTCGGCGCGGGCACAAACTCAACGCGCGCGCGGTGCGGCGCGACCATGTACAGCACGCGCTCAACCACGCCACGCATCAAACGGAACGCGCCTTGGCCGCCGTGGGAGTCACGCGCGTCGGTCGGCGCATCAGCAACAAGCGCGAGCGTGGGCCGCTCGATGTGTGTGCCGCCCGCGTGATGGAAGGCGCTCGCGAACTCGAAGAGACGGAGCTGCGCGAGGCCCTGATCCTCGTTGTGGCGACGCACACGAAGAAGACTCGTCACGACGCTTGGTCGAAGTGCTGGCTCGCCGCCCGCGCGTTCGTCATCGACGCGAAGCACGGTCGCGCCTGCCGGTAGAAACGCTTCCGCTGCCTTTTCGGCAACCAGCGAGTGGGTGATGGTTTCGACGAACCCCATGCCGACGAGGAGATCCTTGACGTCGCGTGTTCCGCGCTCGATTGGGTTGCGACGGGGAACGCGAATCGCAAGCGTGTCGGCGACGGGCACCGCATCGAGCCCGTTGAGTCGGCAGATCTCTTCAATGAGATCGATCTCGCGTTCGACATCGACGCGGCGCGCGGGTGCGATCGTCTCGATCACTTCACTCGCACCAGAACCTGTGACGCGCGGCGAGAATCCGAGCGTGTCGAGCAGTTCGACCATGCGCGCGGTCGAAACATCGAAGCCGAGAATCTGACGAGCGCGTGCGGGACGCAGCGCAATGGCGCGAGAGGGTGGCAGGGGAGCGCCGTCGGCAACCACGCCCGCTTCAAGCGTGCCGCCAGCGATCTCCAAAATCAACGCCGCGAGGCGATCTGCGGCCGCGTCGATTTCCGCGGCATGCACGTTGCGCTCGAAGCGATAGGAAGAGTCGCTCGCGATGCCGTGGCGGCGACTCGTGTTGCGCACAGAAACCGCGTCAAACGTCGCGGCTTCGAGCACAAGATCGGTGGTGGTGTCTCCGACGCTTGCAAGCGCGCCGCCTTTGACGCCCGCGAGGGCGACGGGGCGATCGCGGTCGGCGATGACGAGGTCGTTCGTGGTGAGTTTGACTTCCTTTGCGTCGGCGCCAAGCGGAAGAAACGCCTCGCCATCCTTCGCGCGGCGCACATGAATCTCGCCGCCGGCAAGCGTGGCGAGATCGAACACGTGCGTGGGCTGGCCGAGTTCAAACAGGACGAAGTTCGTCGCGTCGACGACGTTGTTCCGTGGAATCTGGCCGATCGCGATCAAGCGTCGCTGTAGCCACTCGGGGCTTGGGCCAACTTTGACGCCGCGAATGACGCGCGCGGTGTAACGCGGACAAAGCGCAGGCTCGTGGTTCTTCACGCGCACCGACGCCGCAGCGTCACCTTGCGTCGCGGGCAGCGCGGCCTTCGGCATACGCACCGCGCGGCCGGTGACCGCCGCAACTTCACGCGCCATGCCGACGTGGCAGAGGCAGTCGCCACGGTTCGAAGTGGTTTCGATTTCCTGCCAATGTTCGCCGTTGTCGGCGACGCCATCACCATCAAGCGGAAGGCCCGCGGAGGTGAGTGCAGCCGCTTGCTCCGTCGCGTCGGCGGGGCGGTCGAGATAGTCGTTCAGCCAGAGCACGCTCGTGCGCATAGGCCGGAGAGAGTACCGCGTCCGACGCCGCTTGTTCGTGTACCTTCCCCGCATGTTCGCGGCGAAATTGAAACTCTTTCCTATCCGCGTTGGCGGCACGTTCAACGGGCTCGCGATCTTGGTTTGCGCCTCGGGATTCGGGAGCCTCGTCGGCTGCGCCTCGCAGTCCGCGACCAGTGCGACCAGTGCGACTGCTGCGACCACAGAGACGTCGAGCCCCACGTTCGCTTCGACAGAGTCAACCGCAACATCCGACCCCGTCGGCTCGGTTCCGTCAGATCTCTGGATCGAAGTCGATGTCTCGCCCGGACGCGGGGTGAAAGATCGCGCGAAGATCGAAGAGCGTGCCGCGCGGTTCGTACTTCTTCCGGATGGTTCGTTGCACGGCGAGGCCGACCGCGTTCCGCACGATGAACTCCGGCCCGCGCGGGTTCGACGACTCTCGCGCGAGCAGATGGTTGATGTTTGGTCGACGCTGCGGAGTTTGGGTTTCGCCGATGCGGGCTTCGCGGATACGCGCGGGAACCCGAAGTTGGTCGAGCCCGCCGCTGGCGAAGTGCTTGCAACGCTTGAAGTCCACGCCAACGGCGAGCGATACGTGTTTGTGCGGCGCTATCAACCCGGTGGTGATGACCAACCAGCGATGCGGCGCATGGTGCGTTCGATCGCATCGTTGGCATGGTCAAGCGACGAAGCACTCGCTGAAACGGCGGAACTTCCGCTGCGCTACGACCTTGGAAGTGATCCATACGCGCGCTTTGCGAAGCCCGCGGTCACTCCTCCGACGACAGATCCATCGACAAATCCATCGGCAAATCCCTCGACCACTCCGACGACCAATCCAACGCCTTCACCAACGCCTGCTCCTGCAAACTCCCCAAGCGGGAGCGCGAAACCATGAAGCGGGGGCGCGAAGCCATGAAGCGGCAGCGCGAAGCCATGAAGCGGCAGCGCGAACTCACAATGTCCGCTCGCTCGAGCAATCACTGGCGCGCACTGTTCGCGCTTCTTTCCGCTGTCACGCTTTTCACCAGCGTGTCGACTCCCGCGTTTCTTGTTGGTTGCGGACCAACAGCTGTGAAGAACGATCGCACCGAGGGAACATCTCTCGAGATGCATTGGAACAACGCCGCGAAAGATCGCATCAGCTACTACATCGTCGAAACGTCCGGTGAATTCCGCAGCGCTGGCGGTGCGATGGCGGCCGATCGCACGACGACTTTCCGCACCCCGCTTCGCGACGAAGACATCGCGGAGTTCCTTCGATTGGTGATCGCGCTCGACGCAGCGAATCGCCCAGAAGAAGCGGGCGAGAAGGGCGATCGCACGGAAGTCGTTGTGCGTGATGCGCGCGGCAAGCACGAGTTTTTGGTGTTCGGTGCCGATGCGCGGGTTGAAGACTTGCGTGCGTGGTGTGCGTCGATTGCGTTGCGTCAGTATCGCGACACGATCGATGCGCAGCCTGAAGCGGGACCGCGCGTGCGTTGATCGAGTGGCCTCGCGCGATGCTGTGCGCCACGCGCGCATGCACAACCAATCGAGATATTGGCCTCGGGCGGAATCCCACATGAGACCATCGCTGCGCAAACTCCACGCGAAGTTTGAAAATGTGCGGCGTGTGAGGAGTTCTCCTTGTGTCCGCGGCATGGAAGCCAGGACACGAGCTCCAAGGACGGTGGCTCGAACGAACGACATGTCAAGCGTGCAACACACGCTAGATGAAGAGACTGCGCGATGCGATGGATTGCATCGTGAGGCGGCGACGTGCGGTGCAAGGATGCACTGATCGTGCTCCGCTGGACGACGGAAGTTCCTGGAACTTGAGTGCTGGAAGCCGAACTCTCGAGAGGCCACCCGGGGACTTCCGTCGATCCAATCAATGCTCGCGACTCGGTTCTCATTGTGGCCTTTGAAGCTCTTGAGTCTTCTGAGTCTCACGGTTCGACGCGCCGGGCGGCGGCGCTTCGACTGTTGACACAAAGGCGCACGAGACCGGACAGAAGTTTCAGAGCGCAGCCTGCAGTAGGTGGCTTTCAGTAGGTGGCTTTCAGTATTTGGCGCTTCGCACATGCCCTTTCCGCGACGTCGTGTCGCAACGGGGCTCTCCCAATTCCGAAACTCTCCGAGTGCCCGCGCGTTGCCTCTGCGTGGGCGCTTTTACGCACATTCTGCGCGGTCTCGAGCAACTCTCGAAAATCTGTAGAAGTTGGCGAAAGCGCACGCGAGCGACCCTGGTTCGGTTGAGGCGGGACGGATGGCACGTCGCGCAGGTCCGAGAATGGACCAACCCGCTGGGGGCGGGTGCTTCGTCGGGGCACAGGACGTGCCCGAAACCCACAGGAGTGGCCGACATGCTCGCACGAAGGATGGATAAACAATCGATGGACCGGTTCGAGTTGAGTCCGAACACTGCCGCGCGTGGCGCGCGGAACTTGCCGGAGCCGAAACGGTTTGCCACAGAATCAGAGAAAGAAGCCTTGCGCGCGGAAACTTCCCCCGTACCGTGGCCGCGCTTGGTTGAGCAAGGAACCGCTCTCAGCGTCCGCATGGCTGCGAACGCGCACCCTGAACCCTCCGCGGCTGGCCGTGTGCCGGCGTGCGGAGAGGTCGTTTCACTTGAGGTTGGTCCCGAAGAGCGCGAAGAGCACGTCGTGGTCGATCGCGCGGAGCGCGCTCGAATCGTCGGGGAGCTCTACCAAGCGAATTATCACCGTGTGTACTGCTTCGCTCGCAAGTCTGTTGGCGAGGACGAGGCTGAAGAAATTGCCCACGAGGCGTTCTGTCGTTTACTTCGCGTCAGAAATTTGGAAAGGATGTTGATTAGTACCGCTTATCTCCTTCGTATCGCAGAGAACCTCATTCGTCGGAAGTACGAACGGTCGCAGCGGTACCGCGTGATTCTCGAACGCTCAGGCATGGTGGTGTCGGATAGTTCGGAGGATCGTTGCGCCTCTCGGATGCCTGGTGGCTCCGCGGGGGCGCAGGGGGCAGGCCTCGGTGATGACACCGATCGCTTGGAAGCGGTGCTGCGACAGTTGACCGACGAAGAGCAAACTGCGGTGCGGCTGATCGTCTGTGAAGGTCTGGACTACCAGGCGGCAGCACGTTCTCTCGGCGTACCCGTCTCGACCATCAACAACTGGAAGTACCGTGGCCTCTCAAAACTCCGAAGACTCATCGAACCACCTGCCGAACCCGCGAACGCCGTTCAGTTTCCCCGCCGCACCGCAGCGGCAGGCTGAATCGGCACCAAACGCTGCACACGCCGCACTCCATGCAACACTTTTGGCGGAAGCGCGCGAATCCAAGGCGCATGTTCGCGAACGCATGAAGTTCCGGCTCGCCCAACTGAGTGGTAATGAAGTGTGTGAGCCCCGCATATTGCCAATCACCCCTGTCTCAGGGGCCGCGATCCAAGCAATCGGGAACCCACTCGACGCGTTCCTCCTCGAAGAACTCGGACGCTGCGTCGGAAACTGCTCGCACAACGACTGATCAATCGCTTCAACCCAAGCAACCGACTCCGGTGGGCTTTGCCCGCCGGAGTTCTTTTTCGAGCGTGCCGTTCCCCGTACCATCGCGGGCCCGATGGAGCGCCCCCAACAGCAATCTCACACGCAATCTCATGCGCAAAGCAGCGAGAGCACGCTCGGTCCGATCGTCGGCATCGATCTCGGCACAACGAATTCGCTCGTCGCGATTCTGACAGAGGCGGGTCCACGCGTGCTCGGAAGCGCGCCGCAGGGTGACATCGTTCCTTCGGTGGTGCGTTACGTGGTAGATGGCGGTGGGGCACGGGCCGAAGCTGTAGGCCGCGTCGCGCGCGCATCGCAGTCGTTGTACCCCTCGCGAACGATCGCCAGTGCGAAGCGCTTGCTCGGGCGGTCGGCCGCCGAGACGCGAACATTTTCGTTGGGATTCTCGCTGCCGCTTGCGGACGGCCCGCGCGGCATCGCGGCACTCGAAGTCGATGGCGTCATCGTCACGCCGCAACAGGTCGCGGCGGATGTCCTGCGCGAACTTCGCCGCGTTGCGGAACTCGATCTCGGTTGCGCGGTCCGGCGCGCGGTGATCACGGTTCCCGCCTACTTCGACGATGCGCAACGGCAGGCGACCCGCGACGCTGCTCGTCTCGCGGGGCTCGACGCGGTTCGCATCGTGAATGAGCCAACCGCCGCAGCGCTCGCCTACGGACTCGGCCAATCGCGGCGAAACGAACGCATCGCCGTCTACGACCTCGGCGGCGGGACCTTCGATGTCACGATCCTCGACATTGTTCCGGGTGAATCGATCGGCGCAGGCGCCGATTGCTTTCAAGTTCTCGCGACCGCCGGCGATACCGCGCTTGGTGGCGACGACATCGATCGCGCGATCGTGGGTTTGTGGATTGCGTCGGGGCGCGTCGCACCGACAACCGCGGCAGAGCGCGCCGAACTCGTGGCGGCTGCGGAACGCGCGAAGGTTGCGCTCGCCGATCGCGCGTCGGTCGTTGAACGCGCTTCGTGTGGTGGAAGCGACGTTGAACTCACGCTGACCGCCGAAGAACTTGCCAGCGCAGCGGCACCCTTCGTCGAGCGAACACTCGCCGCCTGTCGCCGCGCGTTGCAGGACGCTCAATCTTCGGTGGCCGAGATTGATCGCGTCGTCCTCGTTGGCGGTTCGACACGCTTGGCATCGGTGCGTGCCGCGGTCGCGCGTTTCTTCGAGAAAGAGCCGTACGCAGCGCTCGATCCTGATCGCGTCGTCGCGCTCGGTGCAGCAGTGCAAGCGGCGATTGTCGGGGGAAGTCGCAAAGATTTGCTTCTCCTCGACGTCATTCCGCTCTCGCTTGGTATTGAGACGGTTGGCGGCGCGATGGCGAAACTCATCATGCGCAACAGCCCGACTCCGTCGAAAGCGCACGAGCATTTTTCGACGTCGAAAGATGGGCAGACGAATGTACGGATTCACGTCTTGCAAGGCGAGCGCGAACTGGCACAGCACTGTCGATCGCTTGGCATGTTTGATTTGCGCGGTATTCCGCCGATGCCTGCAGGTATTCCGCAAATCGATGTTGCGTTTACGGTCGATCAGAACGGCGTCCTTTCGGTTCGCGCGGTCGAGAAACGCAGCGGACGAGAGGCGTCGATTCAGGTGGTGCCGAGTTACGGGCTTTCCGCCGAAGAAGTTGAACGAATGGAGCGCGAGAGCGTTGAATACGCGCGTGATGACATGACGGTGCATCGCGTGATCGACTTGCGCGTGCACTCAGAACTTGATTTGAAGTGGATCGGAGAAGCGCTTGCGCGCGTGCGTCTTGCACTCGATCCGAGTTACGTCACGGAGCTTGAGACAGCGATGGCCGAAGTTCGCGGGCTGTGCGAATCGGCCGCGCACGACCCGCGATCGGTGGATGCCAACAAGTTTCATCAGTCGAAGCAAGCGCTCGACGTGCTCTCGATGCGCGTCCATGAGGTTTCGATCGCAGAATCGTTGCGGAAGTCGTGACGGGCTTGTACGAGAGCAGCGAGTGCACCGCGAAAAATGCGGCAGAAACGTACGGTTTGCGCCGTGGAAGCCATCCGGTGAGCCGCTGCTTTGTGCGCTCGATTTGGGGGGACTCGCGGCGAGTGGTACGATCCGAACATGGATCTCGATCGCACCACAACCGCTCTTCTCGCCGGGCTCTTTGATCCGCGGAATGCCGCGGCGTGGGAGGCGTTTGATCGCCGCTATCGGCCCATCCTCCTTGGGTTCGCTCGCAACTGCGGCCTGAAGGACGATGCCGCGAACGAAATCGCGCAAGAGACGATCGTCCGCTTCGTCGAGGAGTACCGTGAGGGCAAGTACGACCGATCGCGCGGTCGACTTGGAGCTTGGCTCGTCACGATCGCGCGCTATCGCATGATTGATCAACAGCGCCGTCGTGGTGTCGCGAAGGTTGAGCGTGGCGAGAGCGCGATGATTGATCTCGACGATGAACAGAGCGTTTCGGCAGCCTATGAAGCGGAGCGCCGTCGCGCGGTGTTGCGCGAAGCACTCGAAGAACTCGCGACCAAAACGAAGACTGATCCGAAGACGATTCGCGCGTTTGAAATGCTTGTCTATCACGGGTTGAGCCCTGCGCAGGTTGCGGAGGATCTCGGTATGTCCACGCACGACGTCTATCTCGCGAAGAGCCGCATCGCGGCGAAACTGCGGGAGATCGTCGAGCGTCTTGAGGCGGAATTTGAAGAGTCGCCCGGCGATTGGGGCGCAGGCGGACGACCGAGCGCGAGGCTCGACGCGTGAACGAGCGGGACGAACCGATTCGCGATGACGAGATGAGTACGCG
The DNA here is from genome assembly GCA_027488265.1 of Planctomycetaceae bacterium. GTDB lineage: Bacteria > Planctomycetota > Phycisphaerae > Phycisphaerales > SM1A02 > QWPT01. The sequence goes on along the minus strand of JAIYCA010000298.1, from coordinate 2,735 downwards.
CGGCGGTGATGTGACGCGAAGTGGAACCGATGCGGCTGGTTGCGGCCGATTTTCGATGGATTTGCTGGAACTCGCGGCGCTGGCGAAACGCGAGCGTGAGATCGAGATCGATCCGCAACTTGAGCTACATCTCGTGACGTGCAAATTCTGCGCGCGCGCCGTCGATCAGTTTGATCGAAACAACACGTTTCTCCATGGGGCGTTTCTTGAGGAGATTGCGTCGGTCGCAGCCGCACGGCCCGCAAATACTGATCCGAATCATCGCGACTCGGGCGGGAAGGACACGGAAGACTTCGATGGGCCAATCCGAGGCTATCGACTCGGACCAGAACTTCATCGCGGCGGACAAGGCGCGGTCTATCAGGCGGAGCAGATCGCGACGCGTCGCGCGTGTGCGGTGAAGATGCTGCTCGGTGGCCGTTTTGCCGGCGAAAAGCAACGTTTTCGCTTCGAGCGCGAGGTTGAGGTTGTGGCTCATCTTCGGCATCCTGGCATCGTCACCCTCTATGAGTCGGGGTTGACGCGATCGGGTGAGCCGTGGTTTGCGATGGAACTCGTCGAGGGTGCGCGGTTCGATGAGTTTGTGCGGAGTCACGAACAATCGCCGCGTCAGCTGGTTGAACTCTTTCGCAAGGTCGCGGAAGCGGTGGCGTACGCGCATCGACGCGGTGTGATTCATCGTGATCTCAAGCCAGGCAACGTGCTTGTGGATCGCGAAGGTGTGCCGCGCATTCTCGACTTCGGTCTCGCGCGCATCGCGGAACCTTCGCGTGAGGGAGGCGAGGCGGCGGCGACCGAGGCAAGCGGCGGCGCAACGATGGCAGGCGAATTCCTCGGCACATTCGCGTACGCGGCGCCGGAACAACTCGCGGGCGATCCTGCGGGGATCGATTCTCGTTGTGATCTCTACGCGCTTGGTGTCATGTTGTACGAGTGTCTCTGTGGTCGCCGACCATTTGAGGGCGCGCGCTCGATTGCGGAACTCGTGGTTCAGAAGACCATGTCGGATCCGCCGCGGCCGCGGACGATTTTCACGTCGGTCGATGCAGATCTCGAGGTGATTGCGCTGCGGCTTCTCGCGGCAGATCCTGCGCGTCGTTACGACACCGCTGATGCGCTTGTCGAAGATCTCACGAGATTTCTCGATGGACGGCCGATTCTCGCGCGCGACGATAGTTTCGCGTACGTCGTGCGAAAGAACTTGCGTCGGCACTGGATTCCGGCGACCGCTGCGGGTGCGCTCTTCATCACGATCATCGTCGCGAGTGTTTCACTCTTCCTTGCGTATCAAAACGCCGAGCGCGAACGCATTCGAAGCGAACGAACGCTCGCGAGTTTTCAGAAAGCACTCGGCTCTGCGAATCCTGAAACGGGCGCGGGCTCGAGTTCGATGGGTATCGACGATTTCCTCGCGCTTGTCGAACAACAGGTGAGCACCGAACTGGTTGACGAGCCGTACCAACTCGCGGGCGTTCTGCGAACGCTTGGGTTGATTCACCTTGGTTTCGACGACGCAGCGCGTGCGCGATCGGCGATCGAGGAAGCGCATCGCGTGCAAGCGGATGGTTTCGAGCGTGGTGAAGTTTCGGCGGCGCAGTTCGCGGAGACAGAGTTTGCGCTCGCGCGCGTGCAATTCAACCTGCAGGAGTTTGCGCTCGCTGAGGCGACCTATCGTCGAGCGCTCGCATTGCGCGAGAAGGCACTCGGGCGCGAAGACGTCGACACGGTTGAAACGATGCGGCATCTCGCGAGCGCGCTCCGAGCACAGCAGCGGCTCGATGAATCGCAGGCGATGTTGGAAGACGCGATTCGTCGAAGCGCGGCGTTCCCAGACACGAACGCGGCGAACGTCATTCGAGTTGGGCTCTTGCATGGCCGTGCGACGCTTCTCGCCGCGCGCGAGGATGTCGTTGCGGCGGTGGCGCAGTACGAACAGGCATTAAACGCGCTGCTTGAGATCGTGCCGCGCGATGATTGGCGTGTTGGTCGTACGCGCTACAACCTCGCGCGCGTGCAAATGTGTACGGGTGATCTCAAGCGCGCCTTCGAGAATGCGCGTGAGTCGGAGAAGATTCTGCATGAAAAGAAGGGCGTCGACGCAACGATGACGCGCGAGTCGGCATCGCTTCTCGCTGCGATTCGAGCGATGGCTGCGCAATCAGGCGTTGCGATCGAGGAGAGTGCGTCGCTCGACGCTGGCGAAGCGAGTCCCGCGCTCAACGCCGACGGCGGTTGACGAGTCCGGCAAGAGCGAGGATCGCGAGTGCGCCCGGCGCGGGAACGTTGACGCCAGAGAAGCCTTCGATACGAATCGAGTATGAGCCGCCCGCGGGTTGGCCAGTCACGCTCCAGCCTGCGAGATCTCCGCCTTCGCCGAAGCGAATCTGGCCAGGCACGTTGAGTACGCCCCAGATTGGATCGCCGTTCGAGCTGAACGGGTTTGTTCCGAACGCGCTGATCGCGATGAAGTAGAGACCAGGCGAGGTCACGACGAAACCCGAGCCGTCGGTCGCGGCTGGCCCGATGAGCGAGCCGGTATTGCCGTCATCGGCATCGTTGTTCGCGAGCAAGCCGCCGGCTTTGAGATCGCCGGGCACTCCGCCCGCTCTGAAGAGGAAGAGTTGCGAGTCGAAGCCTGCATCGCCTCCAAAGGAGCCGCCCGCGGTCGAGATCTTGAGAATGCCTGGGTTTTCCAAGCGAATCAGATACATGTCCACGAAGTCCACTTGGCCGAG
>JAIYCA010000457.1 GCA_027488265.1 Planctomycetaceae bacterium | reverse complement strand
AGTCGTGCGGCGATCGGTCGATGGAAGAACTATGCGTGGGCCTTCGACGGTGCGTGGGATGAATTGGTCGCGATGCACGAATCGATGCGTGAGGCAACACACGCGTCGTGTCGCGCGGATTGACGTCGTGCATCACTGCGGCGCGATGATGAGGCGCGACGATGCGCCGCGCATAGCCTTCAGGTTCGTGCGGCATGACACACGATCATCTCGCCCGCGAGCCCTGGACCAAACGCGAGGCCGACCCACGGTGTTGGGCCAGCTTCTGAACGCGTGTCGTGGCGGAGCTCCGCCGCACGATCGCGGGCCAGGCGCTCGAAGATGAACGGCAGCGTTACGCTCGACATGTTGCCGTGATCCCGCAGGATCGCGCGACTCGCAGCGACGGCCGAATCGGGAAGTTCGAGTGCCGCTGCGACGGCGTCGATCACGCGTGGGCCACCCGGATGAATCGCCCAACCAGCAACATCTCGAATGCCTAAGCCGTGCGTGGCGAGCGCGCGCTCGACCCACGCGCGAATCTCGCGCTCCAGAATCGCGGGCACGCTCGCACCGAGCGTCATTTCAAATCCGCGGTCGCCGATGTGCCAAGCCATCTCTTCCGAAGTGTGCGGGATGAGCGTCGAGTGTGTGTCGACGATCGTGGCAAGCGCGGGGCTTCGTGTCTGCGTCGCAGGAGACTCCGCCGCGACAATCATCGCCGCGCCACCATCGGCGAAGAGCGTGTTGGCGACGAGTTGATCGAGTCGCGTGCTGTGGTGGAAGTGCGCGGAGGAAACTTCCGCGAGCGCGACGAGTATCACCGCATTCGGATTTGCAAGCACCGTCGCGCGTGCCGCCGCGAGTGCGTTGACGGCGGCGTGGCAACCCATGAAGCCGACGTTCAGTCGTGCAATGCTGCGAGAAAGCCCGAGTGTCTCGATCAGAAACGCGTCGATTCCAGGCGCGGCGAAACCGGTGCAAGAAGCAGTGACGAGATGTGTGATGCGGTCCGCCGTCACCCCCGCGCGTGCAGCGTCGGCGAGTGAGCGTTTCGCAGCATCTGCGGAAAGTGCCCGCGCGGCACGCGACCAAAGCGCCATGCGTTCGGCCGTGCCAGGAACCTCGCTCGGCCGATAGAAACCATGTCGACCTTCCTCAAACGCCGCACACCAACGCGTCTCGATGCCACTTCGCTCTGCAAGTCGCGTGAGGAGCGCGCGGTCCACTTCGGGCGGTGTCAGCGTGTCTGCGATCTCAAGCCACTCTGCACGCGACATGCGGAACGGCGGATGCGCGGTCGCGAGCGAGACGAGCGCGGCGGAAGTTGTGGGTCGCGCAGTACTCATGCGGTCGACGCGCTTCTGTGATCACAGGCGTGCGAAGTACGCCCGAGCGAGCGCGCAAAGGAAGCGAAGGGAAGAGGAAAGCGTTCACCAACAGAGAGCATCGCACGCACGAGGCGTGGCGCGCGAAGTGTGCGCGAGAGCAGCGCGCAACGTAGCCGCGGTGCGCGTGTGAGCGCTGCGTATCGGCGGGGCCAAACTTGATGCGGTGCAGCATGCGTCGCCGCAAGCGTGCCAGCAGCTGCGCCGGTCGAAAGCGCCCATGTCATTCCTTCGCCGGTGAAAGGCTCGACGTAACCCGCAGCATCGCCAACGACAAGAATTCCCTCGGCCGCGACGCGCGCACGACGACGGGTGAGAAGCGGCGTTCCGCGCCAGCGCGCGTGTTCGAGTGCGGGTGCATCGAGAACCGTCTCACCGAGCATGTCACGCGCACAGAGAGCGACGTTTTTCGCGGCACGCAGCAACTTGGGATCAATCGCCGCCGCGACATCGACTTCGCCCGACGCGAGTTGCACAGCGCCGATGTATCCGCCATCGACGACGCGCATACAAATTTCGCCGGGCGCGCATCGCACGGAGCCCGCTGGAAGAATCGCGCCGAAGCCCATGTGGCTGCGCTTTGCGATCCGCCATGTGAAACCATCGATCTCATCGAGTGCGTTTCCTGCGAGGCCATCCGCAACGATGACTGTCGAAGCGCGCACTTCGAAGCGTTGATCGCCGCATGCGAGTTCAAGCGTGCGATCTGGTCGAACGCGCGCGGAGGTCGCGAGATGAACGTCGACTCCCGCGGATTGCGCTTCTTCGAAGAGCGCTGTGTCGAGTAGTTCGCGCGCAATCGCAACGCCCGCGGGGCGCGAGATGCAGATTTCGCGCGCGCCGCACGTCACACGCACGGATCGCAGTGGAGTTGCCGATGCGAGCGCGCGTGTTGCGCCGATTGAATGAATCGTTGCGATACCTTCGTCGGTGAGGCACGAACCACAGACTTTCGCGCGTGGAAACTGTGCGCGATCGACGAGCACCACTCTCGCGCCGCATCGCGCAGCGGCGAGCGCGGCGGCAGAACCCGCAGGTCCTGCGCCGATCACCGCGACATCGAATTGGAGCGGAGAGAGGAGCGACATCAGCGTTTCCACCAAAGGGTCCACCGTGCGGGCCAACATCGTTCGATGCGCGGCGCGTGGAGTCCAGCCTCTTCTGCGATCTGCTGAATCTCGCCGGGCGTCCATGCTGCGCGAACGCTCGCGATCGCGTCAAAGTGCACAACCCGCGAGCGGCTCAGTACGCGCGAACCAAGCCACGCGAGGAGTAATCCGCGATGTGTGCGATCAAGATCCGTGACACCCACCGCAACACGCGCAGCCGCCGCCATGTGTCGCAAGACACGCACCGCGCCTTCGCGTTCGCAGTGATGGAGAAAGAGCGAGCACGTCACCAAGTCGCCTTCGCACGGGAGCGGCTGGGCGATCAGATCTGCGACGATTGTCTCGACATCCACGCCCGCATCGCGCGCGCGGGATGCAGCGACCGCGAGCGCGTGCGCGCTGTTGTCGACGAGCGTCCACTGGATGCGAAGCCCAGCACGTTGCGCGCGCTGTGCAAGCGCGATCGGCGCATCGCCAGAGCCCGTCGCGACATCGATGACGTGAAGCGCACGGCCTGCAGCATTCGCGGCACGCGCGTTTCGCTCGATCATCGGCCACAGCAATCGATGACTCCGCGACCACGCGTTCAATCGCGCGAGCCCCGCGAGTGCGTGGTCGTGCTCCGCCGCGGAAATCGCGGGGTCGTCCATGAGTTCATCGGTGCGGTGGCGTTCGCGCATAGGTCGTTGCGCTGTCGCGCGGGACGAGATCTAGGAGAAGGTTCGATCGGACGGACTTCTCCGCTTCACCTCACGCGGAATTTTCACCATCCCGCCGAGCGACCATGAAGTTCTGTGGGTGAAAAAACATCGTATCGAGTTCCTTGTTCAGACGGTACGAACGCGCTTGACCTTGCTTGACTCGGCGACTCGCCTCTTCGCCGTTCGGCGTTGGATTCGTGCCTCGATCACGCGCCGCAGATCTCGCAAAGGCGCGGCACTTTCCCTACGCGTCGCGCATCCCGAGATACCCAACATCTCGTCTCCACGCCCGTGCCGCGGGAGAAGGAAACGAAACATGTCGACACTTGCACTCATCCTCGGTCTGACGGGAAACACGTTCGCACTGCAATTGCCCGTACCTGTGCCCGCGCGAGCAGAGGCGCCACCGAAGCCTCTTGATCGCACGCGGCTACCGATTGCGGAGCCGCCGGTTCCAGTGATCACCGAAATCGACCCGCGGAAGGTCACGCCTCCGCCGCGCTTTGAAGTGCGCGCGCCCGCGGACGCACCCAACGTCGTCATCGTGCTCATCGATGACATGGGATTCGGACATTCGAGCGCATTTGGTGGGCCCTGCGAAATGCCCACCTTCGAGCGACTTGCAAAGGAAGGGCTTCGTTTCAATCGATTTCACACGACGGCGCTTTGCTCGCCGACGCGCGCATCGTTGCTCACAGGGCGCAATCACCACGTGAACAACATGGGCTCGATCACTGAGCTCGCGACCGCATTCCCAGGCAACACCGGCGTGCGGCCGAACAACGTCGCTCCGCTCGCGTCGATTCTGCGGATGAACGGCTACAGCACTGCGGCGTTTGGAAAGTCGCACGAAACGCCACCGTGGGAAACGACGGTGTCGGGGCCGTTCGATCGTTGGCCGACTGGCTCGGGCTTTGATCGGTTCTACGGGTTTCTTGCCGCAGAAACGAACCAGTGGACACCCGCGATCATGGACGGAACGGTTCGTATCGATCCTCCGCGCGATCCGTCGTACCACTTCACGACCGACATGACGAATCAAGCGATCTCGTGGGCGCGGACGCAGCAGGCCCTCACGCCAGAGAAGCCGTTCTTCATGTACTTCGCGCCGGGTGGAACGCACGCGCCACACCATGTTCCTGCCGATTGGATTGCGAGGTACCAAGGTCGATTCGATCAGGGATGGGACAAACTGCGAGAAGAAACGCTCGCGCGACAGATTGCGCTCGGTGTCGTACCTCCGACGACCAAACTCACGCCGCGGCCGAAGGAAATCGCAGCGTGGGATTCGTACAGCGAAGACGCGCGGCGCGTGATGGCGCGGCAGATGGAAACGTATGCCGCGTATGCGTCGCATACCGATCATGAAATCGGCCGACTCGTCGATGCAATCGATGCGATGGGTGAACTCGACAACACGCTCTTTCTCTACATCGCGGGTGACAACGGCGCGAGTGCGGAGGGCGGCCCAGAAGGCTCTTTCAACGAACTCATGAACTTGAATGGCATCGATGCGACGACAGAGATGCAACTCTCGAAGCTCGATGAATGGGGCGGTCCAACGACGTATCCACACTTTGCTGTGGGTTGGGCGCACGCTGGAAACACGCCATTTCAATGGACGAAACAAGTCGCATCACATCTTGGCGGTACGCGCAATGCGATGGTGCTGTGTTGGCCCGCGCGCATTTCGCCCGATGCACGCGTGCGCTCGCAGTTTCACCATGTGACCGATGTCGCGCCAACGGTGCTTGAGGCCGCGGGAATTCCCGAGCCGACGTGGGTGGACGGTGTCGAGCAGCGGCCGATGGATGGTGTGTCGATGCTCTATGCGGCGGCCGATCCTGCTGCGAAAGATCGGCACACGACGCAGTATTTCGAGATGTTTGGAAATCGCGCGATCTACCACGACGGTTGGATCGCGTCGGCGAGACACTCGATTCCGTGGGTCCTGACGAAAGAACTGCCTTCCGTCACGGAAGATCGCTGGGAGTTGTACAACCTCGACGAAGACTTCAGCCAAGCGAAGGATCTTGCAGCGACCGAGCCAGCGCGGCTGCGAGAATTGCAGGCGATCTTCGAGCGTGAAGCTGTGCGCAACCACGTGTTTCCCCTCGACGATCGACGGCTCGAACGATTGAACGCCGAAGTTGCGGGACGACCTGATCTCGTTGGTTCGCGCACGTCCGTCACGCTTTTCGCGGGCATGACCGGTATCGGTGAGAACGCCTTCTTGGATTTGCGCGCGAAGTCGCACGTGATTCAGGCAGACATTGAAGTGCCTGCGAATGGCGGAGGAGTGCTCATCGCACAAGCGGGGCGCTTTGGTGGGTGGAGCCTCTACATGAAAGATGGGCGGCTTTGCCACACGCATAACTTCGCAGGTCTTGAGCGATACACCGCACGATCGCAGAACGTGCTTGCGCCAGGAAAGCACGCGGTGCGATACGAGTTTGTGCGCGATGATCGGATCGGCCCGACGGGCGGAACGAGTCGGCTCTTCGTCGATGGCACTCTTGTCGCAGAAGCGCGCGTCGATCGCACGATGCCGTACGCCTACTCGACCGACGAGGGACTCGATGTCGGTTGTGATCGCGGAACACCCGTGTCGAATGAGTACCTCGAACTCGAGAACGCATTCAACGGACGCATCGTGCAGGTCGTCGTGTCGCGCACTGACGCGGGTGGCGAAGGCGTGGCTGGTGTCGGTGACGACACGCAGCGGGGGCCTTGAGCGGTGCGTGGCTCTTGGATCGCATCTCTGAATGCATGTCTCGTGATGTTGGGCGCGGCGGCGCAGCCGAGCGATGCCATGGTTTTGCGCGGAGAAAATGCGGTTGTCGTGCGCGCTGAGAATGGCGCGCAAGACACGCAAGGCACGCACGTCGCGCCGGAAGCGAAGGGCCAGCAAACAGAGCAAGTCTCGCAAGAGGCTCGCGATGTTTCGCAGGGAGCGGCGGTGTCACACGAGAGTGATGCGCAGGTCGATCCCCTGAAGGAAACAGAACTCGACGCGTGGCGCGCGGAGTTGATGTTGCTTGCTTGGCTTCCTGGCCTTGAGGGCACGGTCGGCGTGCGTGGTCAAACGGCGTCGGCGAGTGCGACGTTCCTCGACATCCTTGATGCATCTGACTCGCTGTTCGGAATCGCTGGTCGGGTCGAGATTGGGTACGGTCCGTGGGGCGCCTTTGTCGAAGGTCTCTACAACCGTGTCGCCAACGACAACGCGACGGGCCCGCAAGGGAATGCGGACATCGACATCACGTTTCAGGAAACGCTTGTCGATTGCGGCTT
>JAIYCA010000099.1 GCA_027488265.1 Planctomycetaceae bacterium | reverse complement strand
TCGCAACGGCGCGAATCCAACACTGCTGTACGGCTACGGTGGCTTCAACGTTTCGCTGACACCAGCGTTCAATCCGTCGATTGTTCCGTGGCTTGATGCTGGCGGCGTCTATGTCGTCGCGAATCTTCGCGGTGGTGGCGAGTACGGCGAGGATTGGCACCGCGCTGGTATGCGCGGAAACAAGCAGAATGTCTACGACGACTTCTACGCGTGCGCGGAGTGGCTCATCGCTGAGAAGTACACGAGCCCCGCACATCTTGCGATTGAAGGCGGCTCAAACGGCGGTCTCTTGACTGGCGTCGCGAGCACGCAACGACCCGATCTTTTCGCTGCCGCGATTGTCGGTGTACCGCTGCTTGACATGATCCGCTTCCAAGATTTCCTCATCGCGCGCTATTGGACGCCTGAGTACGGATCGAGTGAAAACGCCGACGAATTCAAGTGGCTCTACGCGTACTCGCCCTATCACAACATCAAGTCGGGCGTGCAGTACCCCGCACTGTTGGTAACCGCGGGCGAGAATGATTCGCGCGTTCACCCGTTGCACGCACGAAAGTTTGTCGCGCGCGTCCAAGAGCGCGCCGCGAACGACGTCACGACCAAACCAATCATGCTGTGGGTCGATCGTGACGCAGGACACGGCCAAGGAAAGCCACTTGCGAAGCGCATCGAGGACGAAGTTGATCAGTGGTCGTTTGTCATGTGGCAAACGGGCTGCTGCCGCTAAGGCGGCCTCGAAATCGCTGCAAACCCACGGCGACAACGCATCTCAGGAACTCGCGGGCCGCACCGACGTGCGGTCCGCGCTGTTTTTGCCGCACTTGGAGGCCGATCGCAGCGAAACTCCGCGGCCTACCTGCGAGTTTCCGAGGCTCCGTTGAAGTCACGCACTCGGCCTGCCGATGGCCCCCACGTGCCGTCGTATGACCTCATCTCGATCGGATCCGGGCCCGCAGGCGAGAAAGCTGCGTTGGTCGCCGCAAAGTTCGGCCGCCGCGCTGCGATCGTCGAGATGGCACCGCGGCCCGGTGGAGCGATGGTGAACACCGGCACCGTTGCCTCCAAGGCACTGCGAGAAACTGCGCTCGTGGCGAGTGCCATGCGAAGACGCCCGATTCCGGGCTTCGAAGCAGTCGCTCCGAGTGGCCTTTCGATGCAGCGATTCATGGCGCGACGCACGCTCGTTCAAATGGAAGAACACGATCGCATCGAAGGTGGGCTTGAAGCAGCTGGCGTTGAGATCATTCGCGGCCGCGGTGAAATCGTGGACGCGCATACCGTTGCCGTCACCCACGCCGACGGCTCGCGCGAATTGCTCACCACGGAGTTCATTCTCATCGCGACAGGTTCGTCGCCTGCGCGCGCGAAGAACGTTGATTTCTCGCATCCAGCCATCGTTGACGCAGACGGCATCCTTGAACTTGAGTCGATGCCGCGGACACTCGCGATCGTCGGCGCCGGTGTCATCGGGAGCGAGTACGCCAGCATCTTCGCGGAGCTCGGCGTCGAAGTCACGCTGATCGAACCACGCGGCACGCTCATGCGATTTCTTGATGAAGAGATTCGCGACATTCTCACGCGCGGCATGGAGGATGTCGGCATTCGACTGCTCTTTGGTCGCGCAGCCGCGAAAGTCGAAGGACTCGCGGATGGACGCGCGCGCACGACGCTCGCGGACGGTGAAACCATCGACACCGATTGCGTGCTCTGGTCGCTCGGTCGCAATGGAAATTCACGGGGAATCGGGCTTGAAGCAGTTGGCGTAATCCCCGACGAACGCGGCAACATCAAAGTCGACACGCACTATCGAACAAGTTGCGAAAGTGTGTTCGCCGCGGGCGATGTGATCGGATTCCCAGCACTTGCTTCGACCAGCATGGAACAAGGCCGTATTGCTGCGTGCCACATGTTCGGGATTCCATTCATCACTCGACTCGCTGACACCGTACCGATGGGGATTTACACCATCCCAGCGATCGGTTCCGTCGGACTCACCGAAGAAGAGGCCCGCGATGGTGGGCGTGACGTGGTCGTGGGCCGTGCGCACTATCGCGACAACGCGCGCGGGCGCATGCTCGGTGACGATCGCGGACTTTTGAAAGCGGTGTTTGATCGTCGCACGCGCGTACTCATCGGTGTCTCGGTCGTCGGCGAGGACGCAACCGAACTCGTACATCTCGGCCAACAAGCAATCGCGAGCGGGCACGGCATGCAGCATCTCGTCGAGACATGCTTCAACTACCCGTCGCTCACAGAGCTCTACAAAGTCGCGGCGTTTGACGCGCTCGCTGCACTCGCGGTGCCTGCAGTCAAGCGCGCGGCGTGACAGAACTCGAAATCCGTAGGGTTCTCAGCTCACGCTCGACTCAACTTCGCATGCTCAACAATCAGCGTTTTGAGTCCAACGGACCGGAATGCAATGCGCGCACGCGTGCCGCCAAAGCCACGCGCAAGGAATTCGATCTTTCCAACACCGAAGATCGGGTGCCGAACCATCGAGCCAATCGGGAACATCTCGCCGACATCCGCATCGCCAAACGCTTCGGGGTCGTCGTACTCGATGCGCGAACCTGAGAAGCGCTCGACGAGATCCGTTCGCGCAACATGCTGTGCAGGAATCTCGCGCAGGAACTCACTCTCGATCGACGCCTGTCGCACTCCGCGCACCGTACGCACCGCTGCAGAACTCACGGAAAGCGCTCGTTCTGCGCGCGTCATGCCGACGAAGAGTAGCCGGCGCTCTTCTTCAACTGCATCCTCACCTTCGCTCGAACGACTGTGCGGCAGAATGCCATGCTCGACGCCGATGACCGCGACGGTGTCAAATTCAAGCCCTTTTGCGGCATGCAACGTCATGAGCGTCACACTGCCTTGCTCTGGATCGACTGCGTCCGCATCCGCGACGAGCGACACGCTCTCAAGCCACAAGCGCAGCGCATCACCGAGCGTCGGTTGCGCAGGAAGCGGCGCGTCGGCAGCGCCATCGACTTCGAAGTCGGGCTCGACCGGTGCGTCGGCCGCAGGATCGCTCTCCGGCAAGCGAAAATCGGCAGCTGCTGAGACAAGTTCTTCGAGGTTCGCGACGCGCTCACGTTCTTCGATCGTGGAGTGATCGTCGAGTCGATCGAGCCCGCTTGTTTCGAGCACTTCGTTCACAAACGACGCGAGGTCGCCAGGAAGCCGTTCATCCAAACTCCGCGCAAAGTCGCGAATCATCGCGACGAAGCCGTCAACTGCCTTTGCAGTCTTCCCCGAGATAATCCCCGCAGTGGATGCTTGCGCACAAGCAGCGATGAAGGGCAATCCATTTGAAACCGCGTACGCATCGATCTTTCGCACCGTGACATCACCAATGCCACGTGCGGGGAAATTGATGATGCGATGCAGCGACACTTCATCGCGCGGGTTTGCGCAGGCGCGCAGATAGGCGATTGCGTCTTTGATTTCCTTGCGGTCATAGAAGGCGGTTCCGCGCGCAACCGTCGAAGGAATCATGCGACGACGGAGCGCATCTTCAATGACACGCGAAAGCGCGTTCATGCGATAGAGCACCGCCATCGAGCGCCAAGGAACGCCCGCGCGCGATCGCTCTTCGAAGAAGTCTGCGATGCGATCCGCCTCTTCATACTCGTCATTCGCTTTCAAGAGCCGAACAGGCGTGCCCTCGCCGAGGGACGTAGTGAGTTCCTTGTGTTTGCGCCGCCGATTGTGCCCAATGAGCCCCGCGGCGGCGGACACGATGTGCGACGTCGAACGGAAGTTCTCACCGAGCGGAATCACAACGGCGCCAGGAAATTGCTCTTCAAACTCCAGGATGTTGGAGATGTCTGCGCCACGCCATCCGTAGATCGATTGATCGGGATCGCC
>JAIYCA010000053.1 GCA_027488265.1 Planctomycetaceae bacterium | reverse complement strand
TGTGATTCTCACCGGTCGCGATCGACGTCGCCGACAGACCGCCAAGCGCAGGAAGATTCGTCTGTCCGAGGTTGTTCTTACCCCACGCAAACAGCGAGCCATCGCTCAACAGGGCGAAGTTGTGCGATGAACCCGCGGAAACCGCGGAGACCGTCACGCCCTTCGTGAAAACGGGCAGCGTGGCTTGCCCATCCTCGTCGAGACCCCAGAGCCGCAGCGTGCCATCGGAAAGCAGCACGACTCCGTGCCCAAACCCGAGCGAAACCGACTGCACGAACAGCTCATTCGGGATCCGCGGAACCGCACAATTGTCCGGCGAATCTCCGCCCCAACAGAGGATCTCCTCGAAGGCGGGAGCCTTGGGCGCGCCGCCCGCGAGAGCGACGTTTGAAGCAACCGCGACCGTGAAGACCGGAACCAACGCGAGGTGACGAACGACGTGATGCATAGGGACTTTCCGTGATCGATGCCGAGAATTGGCCGAGGGGTATCGACAGACTCCCCCAGTCGATGGCAATTTTGAGCCCGCAAATTTCAGAGAATGCTGTTGAAGAGTCGCTACGTCGATTCGACGCGTTCGGTTCTCGCGAGGCGAGGCTCTTCTGCCGAAAGGACTCTTGGTTGCGCCAAGGCGAGCGATAACCGAGGTTTAGATGCCGTCTTCAATGGAGAGGACGCGCAACTGCAATTTCGGCCCAGTGACGAGGTGGCCCGCGGGAACACTCTTCGTCAGGAAGACTCCCCCCGCGACCACTGACCCTCGCCCGATGACCGTGTCGCCTCCGAGGATCGTCGCGCCGGCGTACACCGTGACATCGTCTTCAAGCGTTGGGTGGCGGCGATATCCGCGGCGGAGCGAGCCGTCAGGTTCGCGTTCGAAGTTCTTTGCCCCGAGCGTGACGCCTTGATAGATGCGGCAACGGTCGCCGATGACCGCGGTTTGGCCAATCACCACGCCAGTCCCGTGATCGATGAACAGTTCGTCGCCGATGCGAGCCGCCGGGTGAATGTCGATCCCCGTTTCTCGATGGGCGAACTCTGACATCATGCGTGGCAGGAGCGGAACGCCGAGTGCATCGAGTGCGTGGGCGAATCGATGCACAAAGAGTGCGCGCACGCCGGGATAACAGATGATGATTTCGAGTTCGTTTTGCGCCGCGGGATCACCGCGATACGCCGCGCGAACGTCTGATTCGAGCCGAGCCGCGATGGATGGAATCAGCGAAAAGAAGCGCTCGACAGCGGATGGATCGAACCGAAGCTTGGAGGCGCGGTAGGCATCGCGCGCAAGGTCGTCGAAGAGCTCCGCAAATCGACGCGCGAGTTCCAGCCCGCTTGGCGTGTCGTCGGTAGGCGAGTTGTCGGCGAGAGCAACCGCGTGCGACCGCAGCGCGGGAAAGACCAATCGCCGAAGCGTCGCCATCGCCACCGCGAGTTGCTCATCGGAAGGTGGAGATGCGGGCTCTCCTCGAAGCGCCAGTGGCGCGAGTGATGCTGCGAGCGCTGAAATCCGACCGTCTTGCATGACAGTTCGGTCATCGGGCGTGAAGTCCGTGAGGCTCGCGAAATTTGGTTCGAACGTGGACAAAAGTGAAGCGGGGCGCACGTGTGTTGTGCGCCCCGCGTGATTCGTTGGTTCGTCCTGAACGGCAGTTTGGTTGGTTTCGACAGAACAGAAACTCGATCTCTGCGCGGTCGACGGACCAAGCATCAAATCTGTGGTGAGCCGCCGCCACCCTGGCCGCCACCTTGGCCGCGACCGCCTCGGCCGCCTTGACCGCCGCCGCCGCCGCCGCCGCCACCACCCATGTTCTGGAACTGCTCGCGCATGTACTCACGCACGCCGTTCATTTCGCTTTCATCGATGGTGCCGTTCTTGTTGGTGTCGACGCGCTCCATGAGTTGCTTGCGTTGATCTTCGGGGATCCGCTCGAGCATGCGCTGCATGCCTGCAGCGGTTCCGAACCCACCACCGCCGCCGCCTTGCGTGCGGCCCTTCGGCAGTGCTTCCCACTGCTCAGGGGTGAGAAGCGCCTTCAAACGCTCTTGGTAGCGCTCGCCAACGGCGCTGCGCTCGTCGAACGCCTTGCGCATCGGGTCATCCGCGGTCTCGCCGCCTGCGCCGCCGAAACCGCGGCCCATGTTACGCGCCATACCGGAGACGCCCTGCGAAACCATGCTCACAAAGCGCTCGCCTTCGCGCACGATCGACGCGGGTTCTTCGCTCTTCGCGAGGTTCTTCAAGCGGTCGTTGATTGAGGACACTTCAGTGCGATACGAGCCGTAGAGATCGACGATCGACTGCAGCACTTCAGGGTCGAGGCCTTCAATCTTCATCGCTTCATCGAACATGCGCTCCGTCGCCGTCGCGCGATAGATGCGATCCCAGCCCGTCGTAAGAACAGCCTTGTCGAGTTGCTTCGACCATGAGCCTTCACCGAGGGCACCGACCATCGCTGTGCGGTACTCCTCGTTCACATCGCGCACGGCAGAACGGAGTTCCGCTTGACGCTGGAAGATGCGCTTCGCGCCATCGACGTCGGCGTCTTGCACAGCCTTGAAGAGGCGTGGCATCGATTCCTCGATGTAGCCGTTGCGCGCGCGGAGCGCTGCGTCGAGTCGGCCTTCGTAATCATTGAAGAGCGGCTCAAGCTTGGTGAACTCTTCAGGTGGCAGACGGAGGTCGTCGACCACGAGGAAGAGATTGACGTTTTCGCCAGAAATTCGGCCGCGCGGAAGGGACTTCTCGCGAACGAGGAAGCGATCGAAGGCTGGCCACTGCGAGAGTTGGTCATCATCGAGCACGGCCTTCAAACCGCTCGAGAAGTTCTCGCGGAGTTGCGCCTTGCGTGACTGCCATGCTTCCATCTTGTCGAGCAACTCGCCCATCGCAGCCTTGACTTCTGCGTCGATGCCGGTTGCCTCTGCCGTCTGCGCGAACTTCTCAGACGCCGCTTGCATGCGCTCGCGGACAAACTGGCGGCGCGCTTCTTCATCCATCGCGCCGTTCGCTTCTGCCGCTTGCAGTTCCTGCTGCACAGACTCCCAAGTTTGGCGCATCTGCTCTTGACGCTCTGGCGTCATGAACGAACGCATCATGTTGCGACCGATGTCGGTCATCGCCGACATAATCGCGTCGGCTTCAGGCTGGTACGCAGTTTCGTAATCCACAAAGAGCGACTCAAGCACGCCGCTCTGGTCTTCGGTCAAGTTGAGTTGGCGCACGAAGATGCGGATATCACTGCGCTCGAAGTCAGGGGTCATCGCCTCGCGGATGTCCTGCATACCGCGACCCATGCCGCCCATCATGCCGCGGCCCATACCGCCGCCACCGCCGCCGAAGCCGCGGCCCATGCCACCACCACCATTGCCACCACCATTGCCACGACCACCGCGACCGCCGCCGTCTTGCTGGCCGCCGTTTCCGCCACCCTGGCCACCGGTAGGCGGTTCAGTCTGCGCGAGAACAAGTGTCTCGCTCGCGACGAGCGCGACGGCGGCAACGAGTGCGGAGCGGAGCGTGACGAGTGAGAACGCTGTCTTCATGGGGACTCCTGCGCGGGGCGAGAGAAGGATCCGTTCGGAACCGTGGGGTGATGAACCAATCGAGTCTGTGAATGAAACGCCAAATGTACGCCGCAAAACACGCCAGTTGAGTGGCTTTCGCGACGGGCCCGACGACCAACGAAGAGTGGCGGCTGCGCGATGGGTCGACCGCAAAGGCGACTGCTTGGGGCGCGGCCAAACGTCAGAGCCGCCAACCAAACGCGTCGAACACGATCGAAGTACGCCAACCACTCGTCGATGGACACTCTGGACGACGAGGTCCAGAAAAGCCAACCGCACCAACAGCGCGTGCGCGGGAGAACGTCCCGAATAGGTAAGTATGACAGGCTTTCTCGCAGATTTGGCGATCTCGTCCGCGGAGGTCTCGGGGAAACCGCCTCTGACCGCGAGGTGCGACCGCGATCTCAGGTGCCAGAAACCAAGCGGCGTCCGAATAACTCTCCTCGCACGGCTCGGATCGAAATCTCCCGACCGAAGCTCCGAGCGAGCCACGTTCCGGCCGATGTTGGAAAGGATCGTCAGCAGCTCGCTCGGGACTCCCGCGGGCTTTTGTCTTCAACGTCAAACGCGTCGCGGCCCGAATCGGGAAGCGAGAGGTGAGCACGAATGTCGGCGGATCGAGGTCCTGCGCAGAACTCCCCATCCGAAGCGTCCTCCACGAGGCCGCTCGTGGTTGTTCTCGACACCGATCCTCACGCCGCCCAAGCGATTTCGGCTGTCGCGGAGGAACTGGGTTCATCGGTTGAACGAGCGACTTCTGCGGATCGCGCCTGTGATCTCGCGTGGCGCGCGGAAACCGCCGTCGTCGTGGCGGATGTGAACTCCATCGACGGTCGACTCGAGTCGCTCGCGGAGCGCCTCCACGCGAGCCATCGCGGGGTCGCGCTGCTGGTCACCGCATCGGACGTCAACGTTCGTGCGGTCCTCCGTTGGGTTCGTGCCGGTGCGGCAGATGTCATGCCGAAGCCATTCGTCCGAGACGAGGTTCGTCAGGCACTCGAGCGAGCGACGATGCGCGCAGCAATGGCCGCAGAATGGCCGAATCATCGCACGCGGCAACAAAGTCGAAGTGCCGCCAGTTCTGGCGGACTTGCTTCCATCGTGGGCTCGGACGCCAAGATGCACCGCGCGCTCGAACTCGCGGATGCTGCGGGCGCGGTCCGTTCGACAGTGCTCATTGAAGGGGAATCCGGAACCGGCAAGAGCATGCTTGCGCGAGCGATTCACGCAGCCAGTGATCGCCGCGATCGACCATTCGTTGAAATCGCGTGCGGCTCGATCCCTGAGGCGCTTCTTGAGAGCGAACTCTTCGGCCACGTTCGTGGTGCATTTACGGGTGCCATCGCCGACAAGAAAGGCCGGTTCCTTGCCGCACATGGCGGCACGATCTTTCTCGATGAAATCAATTCGGCGCCGCTTGCAATGCAGTTGAAGTTGCTGCGTGTTCTGCAAGAGAAGCGATTCGAGCCGGTCGGAAGTGAAGAGTCGATCGATGTCGATGTACGAGTGATCGTTGCAGCGAATCAACCGCTGGAAGCACTCGTGCTTGACGGACGTTTTCGCGAGGACCTTTTCTACCGTGTCCATGTGCTGACGATTGGCTTGCCACCTTTGCGCGAGCGCCCAGATGACATTGAGACGCTGGCACAGCACTTCCTGCGATTGAAGTGCGCCGATGCGAACCGAACACTGCTTGGCTTCACACCGGAAGCGTTGGGTGCGATGCGCGCCTATCGCTGGCCCGGCAATGTGCGCGAACTCGAAAACGCGATGGAGCGTGCGACGATTCTCTGTCGAAACGCCCGCATCGATATCTCCGATCTTCCTGATCGCGTCCTTCGTTCGGATCTGCGTGTTGACGACGAGCGCACCACAGATGTCGGATCTTCCGCGTCTCCGTGGAGGCAGACAAACGTGCGTTCGGCGATCACCCCCGCCGCTACTCCCACGGTCTCTCACGCCACCCGCACCATTGGAAGCCCGTTTGGAAACCCATCGGATGCAAACGCGAGTTCGAGCCCCTCGCCGACTGAACTTGCGTCCTCTGTCCGCGATCGCGAACGCGAAACCATCCTTGCCGCGCTTGAAAGTCACGGATGGAACCGAACGAGAGCTTCTATCGCGCTCGGAATTGACCGCTCCACGCTTTATCGGAAGATGATCGATCTCGGGCTTGCGCGACACCGCGAAAGCGCGTGACGCGCGTGCGGCCTGTAACGATTGCACAGGCATGTTTCGCGAAAAGATCCGCGCGATGATGAGACGGACTGGCCAAGCGTGAGATTCGCGTCAGATTGAAAAAGTCACGAAGGAGTCGCGAACTCGCGACGGCCCATCGTGTACGCTGTCCGACGAGGGACCGCCATTCGTCGAGATCAGGGAAGATCTCACGCCGCGCTGCGCACGTTGTTTCGTGTGTTTCGCGACGAGAGTCGTTGCGTCGTCTCCGCGGAGGGAGCGGCTCAACAGGACCAAGGGAGCTGGCTCGCGTCGCGAGTCCAATGCACAGGCAAAAGGGAGCATGCACAAATGAAGAATCGAATTCTGAGCGTCCAAGTTGTTCGTCGCGAAGTTCTTTTGGGCACCGCGATCGCGGCCGCTTCGGCGCTGCCCGCGCTCGCTGGCGATGGTTTCATCCGCGTCGACGGCTACCGCAGCCTGTCGTTTAGCCCGTTCGCGACATCCTCGCCAATCCTCAACGACTTCGAAGTGACCACCGCAAGCGAAGGACTGACGATCATCGGTCCCGCGGTTCAGCAGAATGGTTCATCCGTGGACGCAGACGATGCGTCGCTTGATGGAACAGGTGCAGGCGGCAAGTCTCTCGCACTCGGAACGTTCTTCCCAGTGTTCGAGCCAGGCACAGCCACCTTTCAAATGTCGTCAAAGGTCCTCGGCGGATTGGTGACGAAGGCCGGTCTCGTGATCACTGGGGCCAACGGTCTCGAAGATCCGACGGGCGCCACCATTCCTGTGCCAGTCAAACTCGTCGCCGCGCTTGCGGACGGAACGATCGTTGAAGAGACGTTCAACATCCTGAGTGCTGACAACATCGCGACCGACGACACGTTCATCGGTTACTCCAACGCCACGGGCATCCTCGCGATCAGCGTCTTCGCGGAAATTCCAATTCGCGTCGATCACGTGCAATACGCGCTTCCCGCGCAATTGACGCCGTCGTCTGTCCGCGACGACTTCAACGGCGATGGAAAGGCAGACGTCTGCTGGTACAACGGTGGCACGTCGCGCGTCGCGCTCTGGTTCATGAACGGCCTCTCGCGCGAGTCGGCTGCGAATGCGGATGAGAATCCAACCGCCGGCATCCAAGTGCTGGGCTCGACCGACCTCAACGGCGATCAACGCGCAGACGTCATCTGGCGCAGTCCTTCGACCGGCATCGTGAGCGCATGGCTCATGAACGCGGGTGATGTGATCGAGAAGGGTGCGCTCGCTCCGGCACTTTCAAGTTCGTGGCAGTTCCTCGCCGCGGGCGACATCGACGGCGACGGCAAGGGCGACTGCCTCTTCCGCAACAGCGACTCGGGCGAAGTGCTCGGTTGGATCATGAACGGCCTCGCCATGATCTCGAGCGCGACGATCGGGAACGCCAACTCGAACACCTTCCTCGGTATCGGTGACCTCGATGGCGACGGTAAGGATGACCTCCTCTGGCGAACCAACGCGAATCGCGTCGTGGGTTGGAAGATGGACGGCCTCACCGTGGCTTCGAACGCTGAGATTTCGAACACGACCTTCGTAGGCACCAACTGGGGCGTAGCAGGTATGCCCGACCTCGACGGTGACGGCCGAGCGGATGTCCTCTGGCGCAACGCCAACAACGGCAATGTCGCCGCGTGGTTCATGAACGGCCTGTCTCGCGTTGGCGGCGGCACCGTGACGACCTCAGTCTCGAACAACTGGGCGATTATCGGGACGTCGGACTTGAACGGCGACGGGAACGATGACCTCCTCTGGCGGAACGTGAACTCCGGCGATGTCTACGGTTGGCTCATGAACGGCCTCACGAAGGACAGCTCTGGCTTCGTCCGCGGCGCCGGAACCAACTGGTCGCCCGTCCAGTAACGCATTCATCCACACGATCGGGCTCCGCACTCGATCTTGTGCGCTCCACCGCCCCCGCCGAATCTCGGCGGGGGCGGTTTTCACTTCTATTCTGGGCATCAACCGCGGGAACCAAAGAAAAATGAGAGAAGTGAGTTGGGGCGACGTATCCGAGACAAGACATTACGCTCTTATAAAGAACGCCAAGTACCTGTTGACCATCGACTTCTGAGGATTACTCATGCCGCACCCTGCGCACCCTCGCCGCACGCGAACCCTTCTCGCCGCTCTCGCCCCAACCGTCGCCTCGGGTATGGCGCTTGTCACCGCGCTTCCAGCTCTCGCGCAGGAACCCGTGACCCGAAACCAGCGTCTTTTGCTCTCACCGACTTCCCTCTCGGCATCACAGCGTTTCGGCGCGGGTAGCGCGGTTGAAAGCGGCGTGGCTGTCTTTGGTGCGCCGGGCGTCGGAGCCGGTTCGGCTGCGATCTTCGAGCGTGGCTCGAGTAATGCTTGGAATCTTGCGGCGACCATCAGCGCTTCTGACGGCGCCGCCGGCGACGGATTCGGTACCGCGACCGCGATGGATGGCTCGATCGCCGTTGTGGGTGCACCCGCTGGCCCGGGCAGCGCGTCGGATACCGGCGCCGTTTACATCTTCCGCAAGGTTGGTGCCTCGTGGAGCCAAGTCGCAAAGGTCACTGCGTCGGACGGCGCGAACGGCGACGCGTTCGGCGCGTCGGTTTCGATCAAGGGCGACACACTGGTCGTGGGTGCGCCGGCCGCAGATGCAGGCGCGGTCGACGCGGGTGCCGCCTATGTCTTCCGGAACACGACTGGGAACACTTGGTCGCAACAAGCAAAGTTGGTGGCGGCCAGCGCTGCAGCCAACGCGCGTTTCGGCGCCTCGGTTGCGACGCGTTCATCGCGCGCGATCGTCGGTGCGCCAGGAACGTCAGGCGGCACGGGCCGCGCGCACCTGTTCCGCAACTCGGGTGGAACATGGACGCTCGCGACCGAACTTTCCTCGACTGAAGCGGGAGCGCTTGCGTTCGGCTCCTCCGTTGCTCTCTCCGGAACGGTTGCGGGTGACTGGGCATTCGTTGGCGCGCCAAACGCGCTCGCGGGCGCGGTGAGCGCGGGCGCGGCGTTCATCTTCACGCGTTCGACCGACACCAACTGGCCCCAAACCGCGCGCGTCACGCAAGAGGATGCGGCGGCTGGGGACCAATTCGGTGCGGCGATTGCGGCTCACGACGATCGCGTCGTTGTCGGCGCTCCCTCGGACACCGTGCGCGGTGTGAGCGGAGCCGGTAGCGCCACCACATTCCGTCGTTCCACCGATCAAGTGTGGCGTACGAACTTCAAACTCGCCTCGACGAGTGGATACGCGAACGGTCACTTCGGTCAATCGGTTGCGATCGCAGGCGAACGCGTGATGGTTGGCGCACCCGATGCCGCCAACTCTGCGGCGCAGCGTGGCGCTGCCTTCCACTACAAACTCGACTACGTGCGTTCGTCGATCGATGACAACGCGAGCGGCGATGTTGTGTGGTTCAGTCCGACCGCTGGCAAGGTCTCGTCATGGTCGATGAACGGGCTCGTGCGCGACGCCGCGTACTCCCCAGCCACCTCCAACGGCGGCGGCTTTCAGTTTGATGGCTGCGGCGATTTCTACGGTGACGGACGTACGGCAGTTGTCATGCGTCGGAAGAGCGACGGTGCGCTGCGTCTTTGGCGCTTGTCGACCGCAGGTGTGACGGCTGATGCCATGCTCTCGAATGCACTGAGTTACGACTGGCGAGTGCTCGCGGTCGCGGACTTCTCCGGCGACGGCCGCGCGGACATTCTTTTCCAACGTGCTTCGACGAGCCAAGTGACGCTCTGGCAGATGAGTGGCTCGACGAAACTCGCAGGAGTCACGCTTGGTACCGCGACGGCGCTTGAGTTCTTGGCGGTTGCCGACATCGATGCTGATGGCCGTACCGACATCCTCTGGCGCGATAGCGGCGGCGTAGTTCGCGCTTGGATGATGGGCGCAGGATCGGTCACTTCAATCGTCGCGGTTGCAGGCGCGCCAGCGATGCCGACTGCGTGGGTACTCGTCGGCACAGGTGATCTTGATGCCGATGGTGATGACGACTTTGTGTGGCGCAACAAAACCACTGGCGCGGTTCAAGGTTGGATGATGAACGGTGCAAGCGTTGGATCGGCCGGAGCGATTGCCGCGACGGTTGGCCTTCAGTGGCGTGTCGAATCGATGAACGATCTCGACGGTGACGGCGACGATGACCTCGTTTGGCGTAACAAAGCGACTGGCGCCGTGCACGCGTGGCTCATGAGTGGCTTCACGAGGTCGTCGACCGGCTTTGTCCGCAACGCGACGTCGACTTGGAGCATCTTGAGCGACGATGACTACAACGACGATCGCGGCCATGACGGCAACGGCGATGACGACAACAACGACGATGACAACGGTGATGACTGGAACGACGACCGCGGCGGCAGCGACGACGATGATGACAACGGTGGATCCTCGGGTGGCGGTGGCGACGACACCTTGTCGGGTGCGACGTTTGTGAATGCGCTCAACGCGGCGATGTCTTCGTCCGTGCTGCCAGTCCTCGAAGCCGAAGCGGAGCGCGAAGGCGCGACCGACTATCTCGAGGTTCTCCAGTGGAACAATGCGACCGGCCAGCTCACGCGCCTCTTGGTGAACGCCTCGACGCTCGCAATTGCTTCGACCTTCACGTGGACGCCTTCGCCGGCGCAACTCGAGGATTACGCCGACGCGATCGCGATTCTCAACTCTGTGCGGGTTTCACCTTCGGTCGCCGTTACCCAAGTACTCTCGTCGCGTCCAGGTTGGTCCGCGCACGCGGTTGAACTGGAGAGCGAAGACAGCGGACCAGAGTGGAAGGTCGAAATCGTCTCCTCAACCGGACAGGTGCAAGAGATCGCGGTTTCCGCGGACTAAGGCACGGCGAAGGATTCCTCAAATCTGCAACCTCGCGCAGCGCCTCGGACTTCCGAGGCGCTGTT
>JAIYCA010000086.1 GCA_027488265.1 Planctomycetaceae bacterium | reverse complement strand
CGGCCCGCTTGGCGACTGTTGGTCGATGTCCGGTCCGTCGGCCGCAGGTGGGGTGCTTTACCACCGCAACGCGCGCGAACTTGTGGCGATTCGGCCCGCGAGGTAGCGTGCCTGCATGACGCTTGAAGCGAAAACGCTCGCACCGATCGGCACAACGGAACGCATTCGCGGCGTCGACATCGCGCGCGGCCTCGCGCTCCTCGGCATTCTCCTCGTCAACGTGCGATTCTTCTTCACGCCGCTTGGGACGTCGATCGATCCGACGGTGCCGCTGCCGGGAGTCGATTGGACGATGACCGACGCGATCGTTTGGAGCGTCGTCGAAGCACTCTGTTCCTTCAAGTTCATCTCGCTCTTCTCGATCCTCTTTGGTTTCGGCCTTGCGATGCAGGCCACGCGCGCAGCGGATGCAGGCGATACGCGCTGGGGCCCGGGGCTTCGTCGCCTCGGACTACTCTTGGCGATAGGCCTGTTTCACGGGCTTTTCGTTTGGTACGGCGACATTCTCACGTTGTACGCGTGCGTCGGCGTGATCATCCTTTGTTGCGCGCGACTCTCGCCGCGCACACTGCTCATCGCGGCGGGTGTGGTTGCGGGCATCACACTCTTCATCAGCGTTGCTGCAGCTTCAATGCAGTGGATCATCGCCTCGTTCCCCGAGCCGTTCGATCCGCCCGAACTCACGGCAGCAATCGAAGAAGCGCGCGCCGCGGAAGAAGCGGCCGCCGCGGCAGCAGCAGCGGCAGGGGAGCTCAACGCGCCGCGCGGTTGGCAGGCGATGACCGAGGCGAACTTCGACGTTCGTTCGCCCACATGGATTTCCGCAGAAATCGCCGCAATGCGCGAAGGGCCGTTTCTCGATGCGTTGCTTTTCCGCGCGACGAACTTCGTGTTCTCGTACATCGCCGCGATCTTCGGCTACGGCTGGCATGTGCTCACGATGATGCTCTTCGGCGTGTACGCGCTTCGATCGGGGCTCTTCACAAGCGACCCAAACGCATCGCGCCGTCGGCGGAAAATCGCGTTGATCGCAGGCGCGGTCGGCCTGCCCGCCGCCCTCCTCGCGCCGGGCGCGTTCTGGATCTTCGGTCTCGAAAGCCCGGCGGCCGCGTTCTGGCATCTCGTGCTTCTTGAGGTCGGCGCACTCTCGCTGCCGCTCGCGTACGCATCGGTGATCATCGAGTGGGGCCCGCGGCTCCCCGCGTTCCTCGCAACAGCGCTCGAACGCACAGGCCGCATGTCGCTCACGGTGTACCTCTCCGAGTCGATCCTCTGTACGGCGCTCGCTTCGTGGTGGGGTTTCGCGCTCTTCGGCACAATGTCCGACGTGCGGCTCTCCCTCATCGCCCTCGTCGTGTGGGCCGCACTTGTCGTCGCCGCGACGCTCTGGCTCCAACGCTTCTCGATCGGGCCTTTGGAGTGGCTCTGGCGACGCGCGACCTACATGCGAAATCCCGCCTGAACAGCCGCGATTGCTGCAATCGGCGGGCGCGCGGCGTTAGCATGACGCTCCCGATGCACGGTCAAAATCACGCGTCAAATCACGCTCCGCACTTCCGACTCGACGGCAAGGTCGCGCTCGTGACTGGCTCTTCGAAGGGCCTCGGCAAGGGGATGGCGTTCGCACTCGGTGCGGCGGGCGCCAAGGTCGCCTTCAACTATGCGAACGGCAAGGAATGGGCTGAGGAGACCTTCGCCGAATACAAGGCCGCGGGTTACGCCGGCGGGCTCTATCGCGCAAGCGTGATCGACCCTGCTGAAGTGAAGTCGCTGTGCGCGCAGATCACAGCGGAACTCGGTCCGATCGACATCCTCATCCCGAACGCAACGCCCGCGCAGCCGTTGAAGCCGATCGAGCAGTACGACTGGGCGTTCTACCAATCGATGCTCGACTTCTTCGTGAAGAGCCCGTACCTCCTCACGCTCGAAGTGCTGCCACACATGAAGAAGCAGCGGTGGGGCCGCATCATCAACATCACAAGCGAGGTCTTCAATCGTGGCGTCGCGCCGTTCTCGGCGTATGTCGCGGCCAAAGGCGCGCAAATCGGTTGGTCGCGCTCGATGGCGAACGAACTCGCGCCCTTCAACATCACGGTCAACATGATCGCGCCAGGTTGGATTCCGGTCGAACGCCACGCGAACGACCCTGAGCACGAGAAGGAAGGCTATCGACGACTCATTCCGATGGGCCGTTGGGGCGTTCCGAAGGATCTCGCGGGCACCGTCGTCTACCTCGCGAGTGAAGCATCTGATTTTGTCACTGGTCAAGACATTCACGTCAACGGCGGCATGACGGTCGGTTGACCGCGCCGCGCAACTTGAGGAAAGCACCATGAAGAAGCTTGTTTCCGTCGTTGCCCTCGCGAGCCTCAGCTTCGGCCTGCTCGCCGCCGCACCGCTTGCGGGCGACCTCGTCGCGGCGCAGAAGGAACGCATCGCGGCGTACAAGTCGGCGCCGAAGAAGCGTTCGCACGTCGCGTTCGTTTCGAACGGTGTGGCCGACTTCTGGACGATCGCAAAGGCGGGCGCCATCGCTGCAGGTAAGGCGAAGGACATCGATTGCGACGTGACGGTCGAGTTCCCCGGCGGCGGCCTCGGCGACCAAAAGCGCATGCTCGAAGATCTCGTCATCAAGGGCATCGACGGCATCTCGGTCAGCCCGATTGATCCGACGAACCAAGCGGAAGTGCTCAACCTCGTTGCGGAGAAGAGCCTCCTCATCACGAACGATTCCGACGCGCCGAGCGCGCCGCGTCTTTGCTACATCGGCATGGACAATTACGACGCAGGCCTCATGTGCGGCAAGCTTGCGCGCGAAGGCACGAAGAACGGAGCGGGGGGCGGCAAGGTCGCGATCTTCATCGGTCGCCTCGAGCAAGACAACGCGAAGCGTCGTCGTCAAGGCTTCATTGACGGTCTCCTCGGCCGCACGCCCGAT
>JAIYCA010000439.1 GCA_027488265.1 Planctomycetaceae bacterium | reverse complement strand
TTCTGCTTGATCGGCCAGAGCAAGCGACGCGCCTTGTCGAGGTTCGCGTTGTCGGGCCAGCTTCCGAGGGGCGCAAATCGCAGCATGCCTGCGCCACCGCCGCCGCGACCATCGATCAAGCGATACGTACCCGCGCTGTGCCACGCCATGCGAATGAAGAACGGTCCGTAGTGACCGTAATCAGCTGGCCACCACGGCTGCGACGAAGTCATGAGCGTGCGGAGATCCGCGACGACCGCGTGGAGATCAAGCGACTTGAACTCCTTCGCGTAATCGAAGTCGTTGCCCATCGGATCCGCCATCGGCGAGTTCCGCTTGAGCGGCGCGAGATCCAACTGATTCGGCCACCAATCACGGGTGTAGGTGCCTTGGTTGGTGTTCTTGAGAAAGCCGCCGGCGAAGGGGCACTTGCTTGCACTCTGCATGATTGAATTCTCCTCGAACTTGACTTGTCGAATATGGCTCGTCGAACTTGGCCCATCGACAGGACAAGGGGCGGGAGAATAGCACGGTCGCGCACGCTGCAACGCGGGAATTCGGCCGCAGAAACGCAACGCATCCAAGCGAGCGCGTTCAGCATCGACGAACTGCAAAAGCGCTCTCGACAAGTCGCGCCGCGTGACGTGACTACTTCCCAATCACACGCGAATTCTTGCGCGTTCGCGAAGTCGAGCCGCTGCGCCGACAAGCAAGATCAGTGCTGGCACTTCGACAAGCGGACCGATGACGGTCGCAAAAGCGGTCGCCGACGAAATGCCGAAGACCGAAATGGCAACGGCGATCGCGAGTTCAAAGTTGTTGCCGCTCGCCGTGAATGCAAGCGTTGCGGCGCGTTCGTACTCGGCGCCCGCGCGCCGTGCCATGAAGTACGACGCGAAGAACATGATCGCGAAGTAGAGCACGAGCGGAATAGCAATTCGAACGATGTCGAGCGGTGCGGCGATGATCCGCTCACCTTGCAAACTGAACATGACGACGATCGTGAAAAGCAACGCAACGAGCGTGATCGGCGCGATGCGCGGGAGAAAACGTTGCGTGTACCACTCTTCGCCTTTCATGCGCCGCAGGAGTGCGCGTGTCGTCATCCCCGCAACAAACGGAATACCGAGATAGACGAGCACGCTGCCGAAAATCGACGCCATCGAAACATCGACGACAACGCCCTCAAGCCCAACGAGTGGCGGCAGCCATGTCATGAAGATCCACGCATAGACGCCAAAGAAAAGCACCTGAAAAATGCTGTTGAAGGCAACGAGGCCCGCTGCGTACTCCGCACTCCCCTTCGCAAGGTCGTTCCAGACGAGCACCATCGCGATACATCGCGCGAGCCCAACCATGATGAGGCCGAGCATGAACTCTGGCTTGTCCGACAGGAACAATGCGGCGAGTGCGAACATCAGAATCGGGCCAACAACCCAATTCTGGATGAGCGAGATCGAGAGCACTTTCCAATCGCGAAAGACGCGCGGGAGTTCTTCGTAGCGCACCTTCGCGAGCGGCGGAAACATCATCAATACGAGGCCAATCGCGATCGGCACGTTCGTGGTTCCAACGGTCACGCGATCCGCGATGGTCGTGATGTCTGGGATGAATCGCCCGAGCAATACGCCTGCGCCCATCGCGAGAAAAATCCACAGCGTGAGGTAGCGATCGAGAAACGAAAGTCGCGCGGGCGCATCGGACGGACAGCACGCACTTTCTTGCGATGACGCGCTGGCTTTCGCGGGCGACGTCGTGGACGACGTCGCATTTGAACTCTGCTTCAAACGCTCGCTCACGGCTTCACCGCCGTGACATTGAGACTCGTGACAAAGTCGCTCACGCGCGCGCCTGCTGGAAGTGCCGCGACAATCTTGAGGTACAGCGGATCTTGCCAATCCGTCATCGCATCGATGTAGTCGGACTTCGCTTCAAGTCTGAGCTGTCGAAGGCCCGCGTGATGTGCCAGCGCGCGCATCTCATCAACGAGCATGGCGCCCGCAACGCAGCCAACGAGCGCTTCGAGATCCGCGCGCACCGCGTCGGGAAGCGGCTGAAGCAACGCAAGATCTGACACTGCAACTCGACCGCCGGGCTTCAAAATCCTCATGATTTCGCGCCAGACTTGCGCTTTGTCGGGCGACAGATTCAGTACACAGTTTGAGATGACGACATCGACGCTCGCATCGGCGACGGGAAGATGTTCGATCTCGCCGAGACGAAACTCCACATTGTTGAATCCCGTTTGCGCGACGTATCCAGCGACGTTTGTACGCGCTTTCGAAATCATCGCGGGCGTCATGTCGATGCCGATGACGCGTCCACGCGCGCCAACCTTCGCGCCTGCGATAAAGCAATCAAATCCGCCGCCTGCGCCGAGATCGACCACGACTTCGTCCGCGCGAAGCCCGGCGATGGCCGTTGGATTTCCACAAGAAAGCCCCATGTTCGAGCCTTCAGGTACGGAGGCGAGTTCGCTCGTGGAGTACCCAATCGCCTGCGCGAGTTGTTCCGGCGTGAACGTCGCGGGGCCACAACATCCCCCGCCTGCGCAGCAAGCGTTCTGCGCTGAACTCGTCGTCGCTGCATTCGAAGCGGCAGCATTGGGAAGTGAAGACCCAGCAAATGCAGCCCACGAGCCCGTTGCCGCAATGCGCGCGTAGCCCTCGCGCACTTGGTTTCGCAGCGCATCCTGCTCGGCTTGCTGTGACGCGCGCGCTGCGCTGGAAGAAGAACCTGCGAGAGAGCCCGCAGGCCGCGTCGCGCTTCCTCCCGCGATCTCGAGAGGAAGCGCGACCGCACGATCTTCCGAACGATCCTCCGTCGGAGCCCCACAACAGCCTGGCCCGCACTCGCACGCCTTCAGCGATTGTTCGCGCGGATCGGAAGCGTTCACGTCGAACGACTCAATAAATGCGCGAATCTCATCCCGCACCCGTCGATAGTGCGGCATGGCTTCTTCGTCGTCGCGTGCACCTTTCGCGAGTCGTGGAGGATCATCAAAGCCGACATGCATCACATGCGCGCTGGGGAAAACTGGACACGCATCGTGCGCCGAATCGCAGACCGTTATCACGAGATCGAACGAGACCCCGATCTCTTCAGGTCTCCGAGAAGCGTGCGTCGAAACATCGATCCCCACTTCCCCCATCGCGCGAATCGCGAGCGGATTGAGCCCGTGCGGATGTGTTCCCGCCGAATACGCGTCGATCGCTGCACCGCGCAACGCACGGGCGAAGCCCTCCGCCATTTGGCTGCGACAACTGTTTCCCGTGCAAAGAAAGAGGACACGCTTTCGCTCAGCAGCAGCCACTTTGGCCTCCATCGCATGGACTTTTCTTGCGACTTGCATGAAGTTTCACGTTGGTCACAGGCGCAACCGTCGAAGGGGCACACTCCTCAATCGCGCTCGCGAGTTGGCGGAATCGCTCGGCGAGAGATTCATACCGCACGCGATAGAAAACCAAGCGACCCGTGCGCGAACTCTCGACGATCCCCGCGCCCGCAAGCACTTTGAGATGGCGCGAGACCACCGAAAGATCAACGACGCAACACGCCGCAACTTCGCTGACAAGGCAGGCGCGTCCACACTTCATCAAACACGCGAGCAGTTGCACGCGCGTTGGATCTCCAAGTGCCTGAAAGAGCACTGGATCGAGAAGCCCATCCACAGGACGACGGCACGCTGCCGCTGCTTGCGGGGTCACTGGCGCGCGAGTGATGCGCAGTGATTTCTTGGCGATGCGTTTCTTGCGTACTTGCACCATGATGCAAGTATTCTGCCCGCCTGATTAGGCTTGCGCAACCATGAAAAGTTTAGATTGCGTGAGCGCCGTACTGCGCGCGATACGCCGCGATGCGCGCACGATCGTCGGCCGTCAATCGCTCGCCGAGGTGCGCGACAACTTCATCGATCGTCACGATTGCTGCAGTTGGCATTGCGAACTCTGCGCCCACTTCTGCCAGTGCCGTGCGTGTCGATGCTTCACTCGCACGCTCTTGTCGATCGACAGACACCACGAGACCGGCAAGTCGAATATCGGCAGCGGCGCGCAGAATCGGCACGGTTTCACGAATGGAGGTCCCCGCCGTCGTCACGTCTTCCACGATCAAGACGCGATCGCCGTTTTGAAGTTTGCGTCCAACGAGAAGACCGCCTTCGCCGTGATCCTTCGCTTCCTTGCGGTTGAAGCAGAACTCGACCTCGCGGCCCCGTTCGGCGAATGCCATCGCGACGGCGACGACCAACGGAATGCCCTTGTACGCAGGCCCAAACAAGCAATCAAACCCTTCGGGGAACGAACGCTCAATCGCATCGGCGTACGCGCGACCAAGTTTCGCAAGTTGCACGCCGGAGCGGTACTTCCCCGTGTTCACAAAGTACGGAGTCTTGCGACCACTCTTCGTGGTGAAATCGCCGAAGGTGAGCACACCCACCTCAACCATGAAATCGATGAATTGCCGCTGATAATCGTGCATGGCGCGGATGGTATCGGGAGCAAATCACTCTGGATCGCCCGCTGGCGTAACTTCTTGCGTCTCGCTCTTCGGCGCCGGCACGACCGCTTCCGTCAACGCTGTTTGCCCGCCAACTACCGGCAACTCAAGCGAGGTTCCCGCAAGATCCACCGTCAACTTCGTCCCCGCTTCTGGCCACAACGTGAAGTCGCGGTCGCTGCTGAAAATCATGAGTGCCAGTTGCTCGCCCGCAGGAATGATCTGGTCATCCGGTTCGAGGTCAAACACAAGGTCGTAGAAGCGACCTGGCTCGAGCGGCTCTTGTGATTCAAGCGATGCATGATTGCGCGGATCCGCCCAACCGCGCGTGACGATGTCCGCATTGATGTTGCGCCCGCCGTTCCATGGCAGCGACACGAGCCACACCGAAAGATTCGCCGCGGGTTTGTCGGCTGCCACGCGAATACGCAACCTGGGTGTACCTGACACATGCAGTGGCTTCGAGAACTTCGGAAGCGCGTAGAGCAAGCGGTTCGGCGAACTCGCTGCCTTCGCGAGTTCCCCACCGCTCTTCGCAACATCATCGACGAGCGACTCTTTCGCATCGCTCGCCGCCGCGTCGAATGCCAGCGCGCCGATTTCACCGCCGCCTGCCGTTGGACGAAGCAAAACGGACTTCGCCTCAGGATTCGGCCACGAGGCGTATGCCGTCGGTGCCGTGCGTCGAGCACCTTCGCGCACCACCAACGCGCCTGCATCCGATTCAACGCCATTCTCAACACCGCACAGATAGCGCGTGAACCAACGATTCATCACTTCAAACGGTGGATCGCCACCGTGCCCACCTTGATGCAAGAAGAGCTTCGTCGGCACGCCGCGCTTCTTCAACTCTGCGTGCACGTGCGTGCTGTGTGAAGGCATCACATTCCAGTCATTCAACCCGTGCGCGAGCAGCGTGGGAACCTTGACATTGTCGAGTTGCAACCAGTAGTCGCGCGCTTCCCAGAAATCGTTCCAATCGCCCGTGCGCCGATCGATTCCCGCAAGAAGCTCACCCTTGAGGATTTTCTCATCCGACCACGCGCGCTTCGCGGGATCGCCACTTTGGATGAACTGGTAGAGCACATCCATGTCTTCACCCATGTATCCACCTGGATGACGAACGAGCCCGTTGGCGCGGTAGTAGCGGTAGTACGAGGTGTTCGGCGCGACGGGGATGATCGCCGCGAGTCCATCGACACCAGTCGTCGCAGCCGCGAGGCAAAGCGTGCCGTTGTACGAGGTCCCCGTCATCCCAACCTTGCCGGTCGACCACGTGGCAACAACTTCTTCGCCGCCGTCCGGTTGCGTGAAACCCTTCGCACGACCATTGAGCCAGTCGATGACCGCTTTCGGCGCGAGCGATTCGTTGATGCCACCAACCGTCGGAACACCTTGCGAGAGGCCAGTTCCCGGCGACTCCGAGTGCACGACCGCGAATCCGCGCGGAACCCACTCGGCGATGAGACCGTTGCTGATCCGCTTCTTGTTCGGATTGAACGGAATCGCAGGTGGTCCTTGGTGCGATGCCGGCTCAACGTCGAGTTCGTGACGCGGGTTCCAGACGAAGTTCGGCGACTCGGATGCGGTCGCTGCGTAGTAAGGGCTTGTCTCGTAAATCGACGCGACTTTGAGCCCGTTCTCCGTCTGCGCTGGACGCGTGACGTTCACGAACATGCGATCGCGCTTGCCATCACCGTCTGAGTCAAACTCGGTTTCAACCCAAAGCGCGTCGCGTTTCCACTTCGTCGCATCGGAGAACGCTTCGACCACTTGTGCTTGGCCGTCGACGAAGAGCGGCACGTCTGCCGCGCGCGCGCAGGGTGTGACACCACAGGAAAACGCGACGGAGAGAAAGATTGCTGCGCGACGGACCATGCATGCGCTCCAGAAATACAGTTCGATTCGATGCGAAGCCCGATCCGCGGTGGACGTCCAACGCGGGCCGAAAGTCGCAGGCGCGCATCGTACGGACCGCGCAAAAGATTGGACGGGCACGACCCGATCTGCGAGGAATCGCGGCCGCGGATATGCTCTCCGCCCGTTCAAGTTTCGGGGCGCACCCGACACACTTGAACGCCCCAATTCCATCGCGTTTGAAAGTGCTTTGTCATGCTCGAAGTCGTTTGGCCGACCCTCCCCGCCGCGTTCCGCAATGAGTTGATCCTCCAGTGCGTTCGTCACTTGAAGGGCATGCCGGACGATTACGAAGCGTTCGCGCGTTTGGTCGGCGGCGCGATCAACGCACGCCCACAGTCGGTCAAGTCGCAATGGCGCATGGCAGACACCTTCGGAACGATGCGTGCACTCGGACGCGAACCTCGCTTGGGCGCGCCATTCTTCGCGGTGACCTACATGGCTGTTCGTAAGCCCGATCTGACGGCGCTCTACAGCGCACTCGGTGTTTCGCACAAGGACCTCGAAGTCGACGAATCCTCCGCGGTTCAGAAACCACCGACGGAGGCGCAGTTTGCATCGGCGCTCTCCAAGGGCGTTGATCAGGTGTCGACCGAAAGTCTCTTGATGATGATCGCGATCATCGCGGCGGTCGGCATCGAAGCGTGGCAGGCACCCGCGAACGCCGCGCTGACGAAGCATCTCGCCGCGAAGGCTTGACGCGCGCGACGAGCTTCAGAGACGAACATTTGGCGCAGGGACTCTTCCCGTCACCCGCTCCGATCCACGCATTCCTGACATCGTGGCGGTAATTTTCGTTGGGCTTCTGTCCAAAAACTCGCGAGAAAGAGATCGTCCGACGTAATCTCGCCCACGAACAATGGCTCCTCATGGACGCACGTTTGCATCCACACTTGCATGCATGACGCATGCAAGTGTCATCCTTCCGGGAGCCCGTCATGCAGAAGAGCCGTCTCAATCTTGCGTCCTCATCGATGCGTCAACGCGCCGCTGTCGTGTGTTCTGCGGCGCTTTCGTGGAGCGTGCTCGCGACCACCACACACGCCGCACCGCCCACCTACCGCGTCGAACCCGTCGGTCTCAACGCGACAGGTCTCTCCGGTTACGACATGAACGAGTCGCTCACGATCGTTGGCCGATCGTTGAATGCGCAACAAGTCGGGCGCGCCTTTGTCGCGGTGCGCGGCGAGGAACCAGCGCTCCTTCCCACGCCCGCGGAGTGGCTGAGTTCTGATGCCTACGCGATCAGTTCCAACGGCATCATCGTTGGCGCGGTGAGCGTGCAATCCATCGCCTCGATTGGCTCGCGCGCTGCGGCGTGGTACCCGACAAAAAAGGGCTACGCCTTCACGCTGCTCACGCCGTATCCCGGGGACACCTTCAGCACCGCCACGGCGGTGAACAGCCATGGCGATATCGTCGGCGGCTCCGGCGGACTCGGACTCGGCATGTACTCGCGATCGGTGCGTTTCACAGCGAATGGCGCACATTTGCTTCCACAGATTTCGTTGCCGGCGGATGTCAACGAAAATCGCGTCGTGCTCGCGTGGAATCAACTGCTGGACCTCGATGACATGTCGCTCACGACGATTCCGCTGCCGCCAGGGAATTGGCAAGGCTTCGTCGGAACCGATCTCTCGAACAATGGCAATTTCTGCGGCTACATTCTTGGTTTTTCTGGCTGCAGTACGTTTCCACTTCGCTATCGACCGACGGTTGGTTGGGAGTTTGTCGGTGGATGTGCAACCACAACCTCTGCGCAATCAATCAACGACACCGGCGATGTTTCGGCGTACGTGCAGTACGGCGGCATTTGGATGAGTTTCGTCGGCGAAACGAACATCGAGCCGAATCTCTTGCTTGCTTCGAGCGAGATTGGATGGGCGATCACGGGACTCGGCACGGTGACGAATGGACGCGTGATTCTGGCCAATGCTCGGCTTGCGGGATCCACCACGACCCAACTCGTGCGCATGATTCCCGTGATGCCTGAAGATCTCACGGGCGACGGCGCTGTCGGAGCTGATGACCTCGCGCTCCTTCTCGCTGCGTGGGGCGAATTCGGCGGTCCCGCGGATCTCAACGGCGACGAACTTGTCAATGCCGCGGATCTTGGGCTTCAGCTCGCCGCGTGGACGGGATGACGCTTCGCGTCGATCTCTAAGTCGCCCGCGTCTCGTCGCGCAACCCGCCCCTCGGACGCTCTCGCTCCCCCGCGCGTCGACCATTCAGCATTGCGCCGATCCACGTGCGTCGAACGCAGAAT
>JAIYCA010000346.1 GCA_027488265.1 Planctomycetaceae bacterium | reverse complement strand
GTGCCGCTCGCGCTCGGCGTGGGCTCCGGCGACGTGTGCTCCGGCGACGTGTGCTCCGGCGACGTGGGCTCCGGCAACGTGGGATCCGGCAACGTGGGATCCATCGCTTCAGGACCCGTACCTTCTTCGTTGCTCATGCGTCCTCCTCGAGCGTGTCGCGGCGGAGCGTGAGCAGGTCGCGGAGTTGTCCAGTCGAAAGTTCGGTCAGCCACGATTCACCCGAGCCGATGATCTGCTGTGCAAGCTCGGTCTTCTGTTCGATCATCTGATCGATGCGCTCTTCGAGCGTGCCTTCCGAAATCATCTTGTGAACATGCACGGTGCGGTGCTGCCCGATGCGGAATGCGCGGTCCGTCGCCTGATTCTCAACCGCCGGATTCCACCAGCGATCGAAGTGGAAGACGTGATTCGCAGCCGTGAGGTTGAGACCAACGCCACCAGCCTTGAGTGAGAGCACGAAGATCGGGCACGTTGGATCATTCGATTGGAAGCGCTCGATGAGCGCCTCGCGCTTCGCCTGCGGCGTGCCGCCGTGGAGGAACTGCGCTTCGCTGTCGAGTTCTTGTCGAATCATCGCAACGAGCAGGTGGCCCATTTGGCGGTACTGCGTGAAGACAAGCGCGCGGTCGCCGGTCGCAACCACTTCTTCCAGCATTTCCATCAAGCGCATCGCCTTACCCGAACGCGCGGAGAGTTTGTCGCCAGGCGCGAGTTTTGGCAGTGGTACCTCGTCGTCGTCGGCACCCTGTCGCAAGAAGTGCGCGGGGTGATTGCAGACTTGCTTCAACTTCACGAGCGCCGAAAGCACAAGGCCGCGACGCTTCATGCCGTCGGCGTTGTCGACGCGGTTGAGCATGTCGTTGACGACCGAATCGTAGAGTTGCGCTTGCTCCGCAGTGAGCGGCACGTTCTGCCGCGACTCGACGAGTGGCGGAAGATCGCTGATGACGGTTGGATCGGTCTTCAAACGGCGCAACACGAACGGGCGCACGAGATTCTTGAGTCGATCGGCTTGGCGGCGATCTTTGTGTCGCTCGATCGGTGCCGCGAAACGTCGGCGGAAATCGCCTTGCGTTCCGAGATAGCCAGGCGTGCAGAACTCGAGAATCGACCAGAGTTCGCTGAGGCGATTCTCGACGGGCGTACCCGTGAGTGCAATGCGATGACTCGTGCGCAGCGCACGGATCGACGCAGTCTGCTTCGTCGGCGGATTCTTGATGTGCTGCGCTTCGTCGAGCACCACGCGGCGCCAATGCACGCGCCCGAGGCGGTCCTTGTCGCGCACGACAAGCGCGTACGTCGTAACGACGATGTCTGCGGCGAGCGCGGTTTCCACGAACTTCTCGCCTTGCGGGCGCTCGAGTCCGTGGTGAACGTGCACAACGAGTTCTGGCGCGAAACGATGCAATTCGCGGTTCCAGTTGCCGACGACCGACATCGGGCAAACAAGAAGCGTCGGACCAACCACGCGGCCTTGCGCCTTCTGCCGTTCGTGCTGCAAGAGCGCGATGAGTTGCACGGTCTTACCAAGACCCATGTCGTCCGCGAGGCAGCCGCCGAGGCCGAAACGATCGAGGAACGCGAGCCACGACAGACCTTGCTGCTGATACGGGCGCAGCGTGCCTTGGAATCGCTCGGGTTGATCGACTTGCGTGTAGCGCTCGTCGCCTTTGAAGCCGAGCAATTCACTGACCCAGCCTTGCGCGTCGAGGCCGAGGATCGGGAGCCCCGTGTCAGGACCATCGAGACCGTTGCCGAGGCGAATCGCCTGCATCACGGTCATCTGTCCGCCTGGATGTTCCTTCAAGAAGCGCACCGCGCCGTTGAGGTCGTCAGGACGAATCTCAACCCACTGGCCGTTCACGCGCAGGAGCGGCGAACCTTGTCCAGCAAGTCGTTGGAATTGCTCGATCGAAAGCGTTTGGTCGCCGAGCGCGATTTGCCACGAGTAGTTGACGAGGCTGTGAAGCCCGAGCTGGCTGCCTTCGCCGTCGGCGCCGGTGCCACCGCCCGACGGAAGCGGACCGTTGCCTGAATCGATAAGCAGGCGCGCGCCGAGGCGGCTTGCGGGTTGACCCCACCAACCCGGCGCGAGTACGACGAAACCCGACTCCAGCAGAATCGGGCGGAAATCACGGAGGAACGCGTAGGCCTCGGTCGTCGACAGCGTGAGTTCGCACGGCGTCGAATCTTCAAGCGCCTTCTCAACGCGCGGCCAAATGCGGGCGGCGCGCGCGAGTTCAGCGAGTAGTACGTCGCCCGCGGGTTCGCCTTCGCCGCCAAAGCGCGCAAGCAGACCCTTGAGCCCATCTTTGCCTTGCGCCCAAATCTGCTCCGCATCGATGACGACCGGCGGGTCGTCGTTCGTGATGAGTTTGAACGAAATCGACCACTGCGCGTTGCGGCCGAGTTCGTCGCTTGATTCGAACGCGGTCGGATCCGGCTCGTTCAGCTCAAACGCCAACTTGACGAAGCGCGACTCGCTTGCCGCGTCGAGACTCGAAAGCCACTGACGCGCGCCGCGCATCAAGTGCGTGTCGGAACTCTTGAGCCCTTGCACGGTGTCGCTTCGGCTGAGAAGGCCCGTGAGCCACGCGACGTGTGGATCGATCGACGGATCGCGATCCTCGATCGCATCGCCGTAACTTTCCGCTTCGAGAATGCGTCGCGCTTCGGCGTCGACGAAACCCAAGAGCGCCGCTTCGATGATCGCCCACGGTTGGCCGCGGAACTCGTCGTCAACACATCGCGCGCTGCCGGGAATCGCGGCAAGCAGCGCGGTCAAACGCTGCGCAGGCGCGCCGTCGGCAAGCCACGGTTGCCATACCGCGCGGAAGCGCCCAGTCTTCTCTTGGATCAAACTCGGCACGAGACGTTGGTCGGCGATCAAATCAGCGGCCAACGCCGCGATTTCGCGCCAGAAGCGGAACTCGTGGCCTGCAAGAAGTCCGGCCGCGAGCGGGCGCTCATCGTCGGTTGGCGCGAGGAGAAAGCGAAACGCCGCGGGAGTTTCGATCGCGAGCGCAGGCACATCCAAGAGCGCGAGATGCGGAATGACTTCGTCGGCAAGACCGAGCGTGTTTGCGAGTCGGTCGCTTGGAAGCGGCGTCACGCCTGCTTCGGTCGTGGTCGCGGGAAGCGAAAGACGCAGTGGCACCGCTTCGTGATGAATGTCGTCGCCCGCAAGCAAGTTGGCAGCAACAAGTACCGCGCGCAGTTTCGATTCTTCGGCGGCGAAGGGGTGGCGAACATGCTCCGCGTGAGACGCGGCGGCGATGGTGGGTACGGCGATCGTCTGCGTTGTGAGCGCTGCGTCTTCCGCCCAAAGATGGAGGCGTTCCCGAGTCCAGACAGCATGAAGGACGAGCATGGACAGACGATCTCGAGTGCGGTCAGGGACGTGCGGGCCGCGGCGGCCGCGAATGATTGCGCTGGGACTTGAACCCAGGACCTACGGCTTAAAAGGCCGCTGCTCTACCGACTGAGCTACGCAATCGCGAGGGGAAACCTCACAGGGGGAAATAGTGTA
Organism: Planctomycetaceae bacterium; assembly: GCA_027488265.1. Classification (GTDB taxonomy): domain Bacteria; phylum Planctomycetota; class Phycisphaerae; order Phycisphaerales; family SM1A02; genus QWPT01. The sequence goes on along the minus strand of JAIYCA010000346.1, from coordinate 3,797 downwards.
TCCGAGCCCGACCGTGATTCGCGGCAACGACGCGCTCTCGCGACGAAAACGGTGTGATGCGGCCGCAGGTGCGTGTTGGCGCAGCGCGTGCAACTTCCCGCCGTGCGTGGAGCTTCCCGCTGTGCGTGCAGCTCAGCGCCAAGGCGAGTTCGAGTTCTCGCACCGAACCGCAGAACCCGATTCAACCTCGCGGCTGAACGGGCCGATACGGACCGATGCGGTGAATGCCGCGGGAGTCCTTTATGCAACGATCTCGACTCGAAACACTTCGTCCTTCGCGTGCAGTGCGCCTTCCAAGTCGCGGCATCGCTGGCGTTGTCGCCGCGGTATCCGTCTCTGCCTGCGTCGCGCTCCTCGGCGGAGGCATGGCTGGTTGCAGCGCGATTTCGAGCCTTGCGTCGGGGATCTCTTCTACGCTCTCACCAAACGATTCAAGCGACAACTCGGCGCTCGCGGTGCCAGCACGCCGCGCGACCGGCTCGTCCGCGACGCCTGTGCCGACGTCCGCGTCAGCAAGCGGCGGTTCCGATGAGAACGCCAGCGGGGGAGCGGTCGCGACCAGTGCGCCACTCACGATGCCGCGCGGTGGGACGGCTACGACCCGACGTTCGAGCCTCATCTCAGCCGCCAACGGCGACACTCGCCGCGTGAACGACAACGGCCTGACCGAGGGTGGCGGCAACATCTCGCAAGTCAGTTTCGCGGCAGAAGGCGGCGATTACGCGCCAGATGTCGACCGTTCCGGCTCATTTATGGTGTTTGCGTCGACGCAGCATCGCCCGACCTTTGACATCTACCGAAAGTCGGTCGATGGCCGCACCGTCACGCAACTCACGACCGATCCGAGCGACGACATGATGCCGTCGATCGCGCCCGATGGCACCAAGATCGCGTTCTCCTCGAACCGCAACGGCAACTGGGACATCTACACGATGCCGATCACGGGCGGCGCTCCGACGCAGATCACGTTCGACGCCGACGAAGAAGTGCAGCCGACGTGGGCGCCCGACGGGCGTCGCCTCGCATTCAGCCGAAAGAACGGCCGCACGGGAACGTGGGAGATTTGGATCGTCGACAGCAGCGCGCCGGGCGTGCGAACCTTCGTGTGCGAAGGCTTTTTGCCGCGCTGGAGCCCGGTTGACCAGAAGGACACGCTCCTCTTCCAGCGCGCGCGGCAACGCGGCTCGCGCCTCTATGGCGTTTGGACGATCGACATTGTGAAGGGCGAAGGCATGAACCCAACGGAGATCGTGAGCGCGAAGAATGCGGCGATCTTGCAGCCGGGTTGGTCGCCGGACGGCGAGAAAATCGTCTTCACGACGGTGGTGAACCCAGACGGCAACGGCGAATGGCCTGAGCAATCCGACATCTGGGTCGTCAATGCCGACGGCACTGGTCGCGTGGGCCTTACCAACAGCCGCTTCCGAAACATGCAGCCCGCCTGGGGTGCGGACGGGAAGGTCTACTTCGTTTCGAACCGCGGTGGCACGGAGAACATCTGGGCGATCGCGGTCGATGGCGCACGAAACGGCACGGGATCGGTGGAATTCGCGGCAAATGCCAGCAAGAATGCGGCGAAGCGCGCGAGCGAAGCAGCGAAACTTGCGGCTTCCAAGAGTCAGTCTTCGGAATCTTCCGCGGGCGAGGCAACCGCAAGCGCGACCGATTCGACCCCCGACCTCTTGAAGCGGGACACCCTCGCAAACGTGCCTGAGTGAAGCCGGGAGCGTCGTCGCTGCGTCACGCTTGATTGCGTTGGCACGAGACTTGATTGGGTTGGCACGAGGCTTGATTGTGTTGGCACGGGGCTTGCCGCCGATATCTCCACCATGAACCGGCCACAAACCTCCGTTCTTCTCGCCTGCGTTCTCGCCCGCGTTGTCGTTGCGCGCCTCGCAGCTTTCGCGGCGCTGCGAACCGCGCGTGCGTCCCAAGCGCTCCTCGCACTCCTCCTCATGAGCGTCGTGAGTACTTCGCTCGGCGGCTGCGCAAAGCCGCTCGCGCGCCCGATCGTGTTGAGAGCGCCGTACGACACCGAGCGCGTCTGGGCGATCGTGCCCTTCGCCAATGAATCTGGCGTCTCGCAGGTCGATGTGATGGCCGTCGCGGACAAGTTCGTTTCCGAAGTCGAAGGAGTCGAAGGGCTGCGCTGCTTGCCCTTGAATCGCACGCTCGCGGCGATGAAAAGCCTCGGCATGACAAACGTGCGCGATTTGCAGCAGGCCTACACCCTCATGCGTACGTTGCAGGCCGACGGGCTCGTCCTCGGCACGGTGACGGATTGGGATCCCTACAAGCCGTTGCGCTTCGGCGCAGCGGTGGAAGTCATTTCGGCCGGCGGGCCTGGGCAGAATCGCGCGCTCGACTTGAACGAGCTCACGATGCCGACCGCGGAAACGCCCGGTGGCGCGGAGACGGCGCGCGCGGAGATCTCACAGGCGTCGCGCATCCTCGACGGACGCAGCAATGAGACGCTCATCGAACTCGAGCGTTACGCGCTTGGCCGATCAGATCCGAACAGCGCGCTTGGGCCAAAGGCCTACGAGATTCGCATCGACCTCTTCACCCGATTTGGTGCGTGGATCCTTACGCGCGATCTCCTCGAGCAGGAGGCCGCGCGCCTCGGCGTGCCGCTGCCGGCAGGTCGTGCGGAGAAGGTCGACGAAAGCGCGGAGTGAGAGCGCCCGAAAGGGCGCATTTTCGCGCAACAAATGTCCGTAAATCCTGCTCAGACAGGCGACTACGACAGGGTGCTCGGCCTAGCCTCGGAGAGAGATTTCGGACGGTCCGCGAAAAAACACTTGAACTCCGCGGGCCTTCGGGCCGATAGCCATCTTGGAAAAACGGGTTTGAGGACCAACGTCACTTCGGTCGATCGTTGGAACGAGTTTCCCGTCAGGTGGTTCAGAGAGAGATGAGTCCTAGGTGTTTGATCTAGGGACTTCGGTTGAGGCAATCACGCACGTCGAAGGAACAGCTCATCAAGCTTCAGGCCAGCCGATCAAGGCACGCACTGAAGTACAGCGAAGAGGTCTAATCATGAATGAGAATCTCCCCATCGTCGAACGCTTCCTGTCGTATCTGATCGACGAGCGCGCGTTCAGCCCCTACACCTCGCGGTGCTACGGGCTCGATTTGCGGCAGTTTGTCGAGTACCTCGAGACCGACCTCAAAATCAAGGTCGAGTTGAAGAACGAAGAGGCCGCACTCGAAGCGTCGACGGCGAAGAAGCCGGTGCCCGCTTCTGCGACCGCGACGATTCTTTCCTGCGATGTCGAGAAGATCCGCGGCTTCCTCGCGAAGCTCGCTGAGCAGAATTACTCGCCTGCGACGATGGCGCGCAAGATTGCGACGTTGCGCAGCTTCCACAAGTGGCTCGAGAAGCGCGGTTTCACCGCGACCAATCCGATGACCCTGATTCGTACGCCGAAGCAGGCGCGCCGCCTTCCCAAGGCGATCACGGTCGACGAAGTGGAACGCCTGCTCTCGGCGCCCGACGACAACGACTTGCTCGGCGCGCGCGACCGCGCGATTCTCGAGACGCTCTACTCGACTGGTATCCGCGTGAGCGAAGTGGTCGCGATCAACCGCGGCGATCTGAACGAGTCGAACGAGTGCATCGTGATTCGTGGCAAGGGTCGTCGCGAGCGCATCGTGCCGCTTGGCGCGCACGCGCTGAAGAGTCTGCGCCACTACCTCGACATGCTCGACGCTGAAATGAAGGCGGCGGGCTTGACGAGCGGTCAAGAGGCTCCGCTCTTTGTGAACAAGCACGGTTCGCGTCTTTCGAGCCGCTC
>JAIYCA010000070.1 GCA_027488265.1 Planctomycetaceae bacterium | reverse complement strand
GTGACTATCAAAGATAGCCCGCCCCAGTCTGGATCACAACCTCACTGCATTGATGAGGTTAACGCTCGACCCACAATTGGAATCGAACGCAGTCGCCTAGCGCTCATATCTCGGTGCGATTACTCGCTGCGCAGTCCAATCTATGTAACCCTTTCAGACTACATACCTGCCGCGCAGCATCGCGACAATTTGCACTTTCATAACTTGTCAAAGATTCGGCAAGTCGATTTGATCGAACATGCTGGTGCTCAGAAAGGTTGGCAAACCAACATCTCTGAACTTTCATCCACTCTTCGGCTTTGCGGGCCGTTGTGTGGAGGGGCAATGATAGCGAAATCCAAACACCTGTCAATGCCTTTGCGCGATGGGTTGAGATTTTTTTCTTGGTGTGCATATTGGACGCCGTGAACGTGCTGATAATGCGTTTCTGAGTCGCAAAAACCGACTTGGATGACACCTCGCGTCCATGCTCCAACCTGACAGGCCATTTCGGCCCCCTGTTCTTTGGTTCTCACCCCTGCCGGAGCGAGGGTGTAGGGCGCGATTGTTGAGTTGTCCACAGACTATCCGCGAAAAGAAGACGCGGGCCGCATTTGCGGCCCGCGTAAAAGCGTTGAGATGCACTGAAACTGAGTTCTGAGCGAGAGTATCAACCTCCGGACGGACCGCGGGGGGGCGGTGCCTGAGTTCCCTCCCCTGCCTTTGAGTCCCCATCATCGTTGGCTGACCTCTGCTCTGCCTCTGCCTTTGCCAACTCAACCTCGTCTTGGAGATTCAGCCGCCGGTCACTTCGAACCTCAGTGCTGGGTACTTTGACTTCGTAGAGCTTGCCATTCTCCGCCTGAATGATGGCAATGGCAGACGCGCGACGATCGGCTCCGCCGCGTTCCGCGGTTGGATCAGCGACAACATCAACGAGGTAGTAGCCCGTTTCTGCGTCGTCTTCTTTCGCGGCAATGAGATCGCCTGGCTGAAGCGTCACTCGCTCAACTCGCCGTTCGCCATCTTGGTAAGTGTAGATCTCGACGCTGACTTGTCCAATACCAAGCCGCCCTTCGCCAGGGACTGCATCAGTTACGAAGAACGCAATTCGTGGGGCCACTGTCACCGGGTCGCTCCAAGTCGAAACAGGAGTATCCATGGTGAAAGGACCAGCGAGCGACTTTTGCTCCCTATCAAGGAGACCCGCGTAGGTAAAGAATGGGTTGTAAGGTCGGAGTGCTACTCGGTATCGATAGGTCTTCCCTGGCAATACACCGAGATCGTGAGCCCACACAACCAATCGATCTTGTGACTTGGGATCAAAGGGACCGACGGCCTTCGAAGCCTCTACAGAAGCGCCAAGTTTCTCCAGTTCTTTCTGCAGCGACGCAAGACGTGCCTTCTTCTCGCGAAGAGTCTTCGTCATCTTGATCCGCTTCTCTTTGGTTGCCTCATCCCTCGGGTCGGCACCGCCGGTGTTCTTGCCACCTCCCATGCCGCCGCTCAGGCCACCGCCGCCGAGACCCCCGCCAGGTCGATTCTGGCCACTGTTTCCGCTCCCACCGCGATTGCCGCTGCCAGACTCATTCTTCTCTTCGTCCTCACGCTTTTTGTCTTCCTTTGAAGTGTCCTCAAGCGGCCCACCGAGCGCTTTCAGATCCTCTTCGAGCCTGCTCACTTCAAGCGACTGCTTCGCGACATTTTTTCGGAGGCTTCGGAGTTTGGGATCCTCGCCTTCCGCAGCTTCACTTGGGTCGTTCAACATGGACGCCGCGCTGAAGTTTCCGCGCTTCGTTGGAATGAACTCGGGCTGCAGAACAGCACGCTGGGTGGACGTGTCTGAGAGTGACTCCCAAACTGCATCGCGAAGCGTCGCATCAGGGTTCTGAACAATCTTGTCTCGAAGCGTAAACGCGGCGGGGAGTACTTCGACCTGATTCGTAGCACCGTTCGTTCCATCAGGAAGAACTTCCTGTCGTTCGAAAACAACGTCTACGAGAAACAGATTGTTCCGATACCAGCCTGGCGGAATGGCCTTCGCTTCTTGAGTGAACTTCGCAAACTCCGCGAAGAGCGCTTTTGCATCAAGAGTCGCGCTGGGGACAAGCCAAGATACGTCGAGCGAGGCTCCAACAAACGCTGGGAGTTCTTTCGCCTTTGGATTCTGCTGAATGAACGTTGCGTCAACGGTGTCGTCGAACTGCAGTGTTGAACCCATCTTGGCTGCGGCGAGAACCGGAACGTAGTACGTGTCAGAACCCACCCCACCACTCGACTGAATAGCCCGCGCAAGACGCGGCTCAATCTGCGGAAGGGCGTCTGGCGAAAGCGTGCGTGCCGCCGCGATCGCTGAGTACGCCGAGCCGTCGATCGTCGGTGGCAACTTGCCCTTGAGCTGCTCGCTGAGCGGCGTGTTCTCCGTGTCGAGTTTGCGCTTCAGCATCTCGGTCTTTGTCGAGATCTCTCGATCGAGATCCCCGAGGGCCACGTTCTTCCCATCCACCTTGACGGTGGTCGGGAAGAGTTGCCACACGAGCACGCTCACGAACACAACTCCGGATACGCCGAGCACGATCTTTTCGACGTGCTGTTCGAAGAACGAGATGCCTTTGGTCTTCATTTGGTCTTCCTACGCATCAACGCTGCGATGAATCAGCGTTGGCGATTGATGAACATCGGTTTACCACACGTCTTCCACTGGAACGCTTGACATGAGTTTCGGAGGAGCAAGGTTCACGCTGCGAAACTACAAGAAGCCACTTAACCACCTTGCGTGGAGGTTTCGGAATCCGAGGACGTCGCAGACTCTGGCGACTTCGACTGAATTCCGAGTGCTGTTCGGAGCACCGCTGGCATGAACTCCGCCGTCCACTCACGGAACCAAACAGACTCGATCGTCGCGGTGACCTCGCTCACAGGCTCAATGCCGTAAACGAATCCGGATCGAGCCGCCGCAAATGCGTCGGCTGGAGCGATTCGCACATTTGTGATGGTCATAAAGTTCTCGTCTGCCAACTTTGCGAAGACGAGAGGCAACTTCGAAGTCTCAGCGACGAAGGTGACTTCAGCCAACCGTACGTCATACACGCCGTTCGAAACACGTCCAGTGAACCGCTTTGCAAAGTCGCGCGCGGCTTCGACGGTGTTATCGATTGCTGGGGGGCCAAGAGTTGCAGCTGGAGCTGGTGCGCTCCCACCATCAGTCGGCGCAGCTTCACCTTCTGTACCCGTCGTCGCACCTTCTGCGGGAACCTCCGCGCCACCCATAGTTGATGCCTCGCCAGCCGCGGGCGCTGCGGAAACTGCTTCCATGGGCAGAACTCGCAATGAAACAAGACGCTTCACGGGGTTCTTCAAAACAGAGTTTTCTGTTCCGCCGTTCGCTGCCTCGAAGGCACGAAGCACGTCAGCCGCAATCCAATACTGCCACTGCAAGTCAAACAGCATTCGATCCTGCGCGTCTGCGTCCTTCATGTCCTTGAAGAGACCTGCGATCGCGGGGTCGTCCTCGCTCGGAACCGTAAGGGCTGAGAGCGCGGCGTACATCGAGATGTTCAGCGCCACCTCGTTGCACACACCAAGCCGCGTGTCCAACAACTGCTTGGCGAGGATGTCCTTCTGCTTCTGTCGCTCAGCCTCGTCCTTGATCTTGTCGAGCGAATCAACTCCAGCGTCGGCGATGAATCGCTTTTCAACAGCCGAAACCTTTTCGGCGACCAAACTGCCTTGAGGAGGTGAGCCCGCATTGATGTCCTTCAGAAGGTCCTCGTAGCGCTTGTTCAACGCACGAACGAACAATGTCCGGACGCGATCTGCATCACCGAAATTCTTTGGGTAGTTTGGAAACACGGAGTTCGCGACCACTGGTTCGTGGGCAGGAGTCCCCTTGTTGCGCGAGAGCGCAACCGTGTAGACGCCTGACGAATCCGCCTTCGCGCCCTCGAGGATCTTGCGAAACTCTTCGACGGTCTTCTCATTTGGGAGACCTTCAAGTCGGACTGATTCGCCCCCAGGAATCGGTAACTCGGCAGAAGAGTTGAGGGCGGATGAAACCGCGGTGTAAGACTTCGCCTTACCGTCAGCTTCTGCGCGCACGCTCTCGCCAAACCAGTCGGCTGCAAAGTAGCAACCAACGGGAACCACAATCACCATTCCAGCAAACACCGCGATCAGAGAATTGGACTTGGCCCAATCAACCGCGACTTGAACTTGCTTAGGAAGTTGCTTCGCCATTACTGACCCTCCACCGGCGTTTCGGCCGGAGCCGCTGCGGCGATATCGCCGGCAAGCTTCACTTCAAACGTGATCTTTCCTACGTAAATCGTGCTGTCCTTCACAAACACACCGGGGCGGTTTGGGATCGGAGCAAGTTTGTCGAGATCTGCAGGTGCAGCCTCTTGTCCTTCACCGGTGCGCCGATTGAACTTGGCGTCACCAGATTCCGCTGCGCCTTCGTCAGCGCCGCCTGGTGCGTTGAATCCCCCACCGACGCCTGTTCCGCCAAGCCGTCCACCTGGACGATTCAAGGTGCCTCCCTGGCCAGCAGTTCGCTTTCCAGAGAGTCCGCCGAAGTTGTTTCCACCATCGGTCCCGCCCGCGGTGAAGGAGCCACCTGGAGCAGAGAAGTTTCCACCTTCGATTCCCGTCGGGGCTTCTTGAGCATTGTTGGTGCTCGATGAAGACGAGGCTTCAGCAGCCAGCGTGCCATCGGCTCCGACTTTCATCTTGGTGTAACTCCACTTCACGTTGTCAATCGTGTAAGGCACGCCATCGCGCTTGGAGTTGTCCTGCAACCACTTCCCGACGGTGCCAGCAAAGTGTTCAGCCGGCGAATCACCCGCGTTCGCTTCTACGTTGAGCGTGACCTCGATGACCCGCTTTCCTGCATTGAACTTGTAGGTTCCCGACAGATCGCGGAGGAGTGTTTGGCGACGCTTTTCATCGGCCTTCGTAAGGTCGACGTTGTCGGCGAGCGACGAAGCGTCGTTTCCGGCTGCCACCGCGCGCACTGCGTCATTGACGATGAACGGCCAGACTTCACGATCTTCGAGAAGCGCGAGCATGTTCTTGGAACGCGCGCCGACGTCACTTGAGACGCTCGCGATGTCGCTTTGGTAGCGCTTCGCACGGCTCACTTGCTGTTCGGCCGCAGCCTTCGCAGACACGTCACCCAGCGCGGCGTTGTCGAGAATTCCGCGCACAAACATCAAGCCACCAGCTGCGACAGCGACTGCAGCAGCAGCAGCGAACCACCGCTGCTTCTTCTGCCAAATCTGATTTCGCATGCGGTTGAGCGGCAGGAGATTCACATCGACCGTCGCGAGGCCAAGACCTTGCAGCGCAAGTCCGTATGCCACCGCGAAATTCAGCGTGTACTCGGCGAAATCCGCTGCAGCAAGGCTTGGAGTGGCCGGTTCCGCTGACTCTGCACCCTTCTTTGCCTTCGGCGTCGATGGAGTGATTCCATCGATGGTCAACTTTCGGAAACCATCAAGACGCTCAACTTCGAGATTGAGTTGCAGACCCAAAAACTTACGCAATCCAGGAATCTTGAGCGTGGAGCCAAGGCCCAACACATTCTTGAGTCGGGCGTCCTTGTTTTGCTGCGCATAGAAGGTCAACGACTTCTGCACGTCACCGACAAGATCAATCAAAACTGGCCGCATGAGGCCCATGATCGCCTTCGCGTGCTCACTCGTCGCGCTCTTCTGCTTGAGATCGTCCGCTGTCTTGTAGCTGAACTTCTGCTCGTTGGTGATCGCCTCGGTGAAATCGTGGCCACCAAGCGGGAAGGTTCGCATCCAACATCGCCGTCCATCCGCAACGATGAGATCCGTCGCAGAAGTGCCAATGTCCACGAGGACCAGCGATTCGTTGCGATCGGCGAGATCGCGATCGAATGCCATCGCGTTGTACAACGCAACAGGAGCGAGTGTGACTGCAGCGGGAGCAATCCCGAGTTTGTCACTCACGAGCGCCAAGAAGTCTTCCAACGGCTCGCGTTGAATTGCAAAGATGCCGACGTCGACGTCGGGAGAATCTTCGCTTGTGAATGCATGAAAATCCCATTCAACCTCGTCGAGAGGGAACGGAATCTGCTGTTCCGCCTCGTAGCGAACCAAACTCTCGACTTGCTTCTGACTCTCGACAGGTGGAAGCTTCGAGAAGCGTGCAAAACCGCGATTTTGCATCCAACTGAAACTCACCACAACTGGTGAGCCTTCGAGTTTCTTCTGCGTCGCGAGTTGCGAGAGCGTCATCTCGAGCACAACGCGCGCTTTGCTGATCGCGCCATCGGCTCCGTCTGCGCGGAGTTCAGGATTCGTCAACACAATGTCGTGCTTCTGAACCCAGAAGTCACGCACCCGCACGCCATCTCCAGCGACCTCGAGCTGAATGGCCTTGACTTCGTACTGGCCGATCTCGATGCCCCAAGCGGTCTTCGCACTTGCCATGACGGACTCTCCAGTTCTAACCCCTGTGACGGGGAGGGCGGATGATAACGACCCCTGCCTCGAAAGGTCGCGACGAATTCATTTGTTCTCGGACGCTCTCCGTTCCACCGCGCGAAACATGGTTTCCGGACGTACCAGCAAGTACGGTGTGCTCCCACGAGATTCGGCTTGCAGGCCCGTGGGTTGCCCGAACTGGATAGATGCGAGAGACCGAGTTGTCAGAAAGGTGACAAGAAACAAACCGCGTGGTCCAGTTGGGCCACGCGGCACTCATTCAACCGCGCATGGCATTGGCTCGCGTCACGTCTCCCGATCTCAAGCAGTTCTTGGAATTCTGTGATTGGTCACGGCACGCAAGAGAAGGTACGCTACTCGGCTCGAGTCAATTCACCAATGTCCAGCGATCCCACCAACACGAATTCGTCCCGTCCCGCCCCCCGCTCCTCCGGCTTCGATGCCGAACTCGAACGAGAAATCGAGGCCGCGCTTGGCGGCATGTCGATTGAGGAACTTGAAAGCCAGAGCGCTGCACCCCGTGCTTCGCAGCGCGGACGTCAAGTCCGTCAGGGCACGATCATTCGTGTGCACTCGGGTGACGTTTTTGTCGAGTTCGGACCGCGATCGCAAGGTGTTTGCCCGTTGGCACAGTTCCTTGCTGCTGGCGACCAACAACCACCAGTGGTTGGCAGCGAGCGCGGCTTTATCGTCGAGCGCTTCGATCCCTTCGAGGGCTTGTCGATCCTGAGCCTCGAAGGCGCGGTTCAAAAGGCTGACTGGGGAACCCTCGAGATCGGCCAGATCGTCGAAGCTCGCTGCACTGGTATGAATAAGGGCGGCTTGGAAATGGAGATCGCGCACCACAAGGGCTTTATGCCCGCGGGTCAGGTCGACGTTCGCCATGTCGCAGATATCTCGGTTTTCATCGGCGAGAAGTTCCCCGTGCAAATCGTGGAACTCAACAAGGATAAGAATCGCCTTGTGGTGAGCCGCAAGGCGGTCGTCGCATCCGAGCGCGCAGAACAGCGTGAAAAGCTGCTCGCGGTGCTCGAAATCGGCCAGACTCGCCAAGCCACGATCACAAGTGTCCAGGCCTACGGCGCGTTTGCGGACATCGGCGGCGTCGATGGCCTCATCCACGTCTCGGATCTCTCGCATGAACGCGTGAAGAGCCCAGCAGACGTTGTGAAGGTCGGCGACGTGGTGACGGTCAAGGTCATCAAGTTGGATCTCGCGGCAACGCCGCCGAAGATCGGCCTCGGTCTCAAGCAACTCGTGGCAGACCCAGGCGTCACTGCAATGCAGACACTCGAGGCGGGTGGCACTGTCGCCGGCCGCGTGACGAAGCTCATGCCGTTCGGTGCGTTCGTCGAAATCGCTCCTGGCATTGAAGGCCTCGTGCACATTTCGGAGATCAGCCACGAGCGCATTCCGAGCGTCGACAAGGCGCTTCGCGCGAATGAGATCGTGACCTGCAAGGTCCTGTCGATCGATGTTGGCAAGAAGCGCATCAGCCTTTCGATCAAGGCCCTTGTTGAACCGCCAGAGCGTCCTGAGCCTGCGCAAAACGTTGCAGGAACTGGTGGCGAGCGTCAAGGAACCAAGGCAGATGCTGGGTTCGCCGCGGTCTTCGGTCGCAAGCGTGGTCGCGACGACTCGCCGGTTGTCGCGCGCGAAGAAGACAACGCGCTCAAGCGACTCCGCGCCGCATGGGGCAGTGGCAAGGAACTGAAGGGTGGATTGAGCTGACGCTCAGCACGACGTCAGGGATCTCCCCCGAATCTCCCCCGAATCTCCATCGAATGAAAATGAGACAGGCGCCACACGAGTGTGGCGCCTGTCTCATTTGGAGCGAAAGCACTGACTGCGTTGGCTTACCTGCCGACCTCTCCTTACGTGCCAACCTTGAATTGACCAACGACCTGTTTGAGGCTCGCGACCTGCGCTGCCGTTTGCTCGCTGGCCGCAGCCAATTCCTCAGAGTTTCCCGCGTTCTGCTGCGTGACTTTGTCGAGCTCGGCAACACCGGTGTTGATTTGTCCGATGCCCTGCGCTTGCTCGCGGCTTGCGTTTGCGATTTGCGCGAGGAGTTCGTTGACCTCACGCGTGCCATCCACGATGGTTCGGAGTGATGTGTCGACCTCGCCGCATATCGAAACCGCTCGCTCGGCCCGATTCGTCGATTCCTCGATCATCGCCGCGGTTTCACGCGCGGCCTGTGCCGAGCGACCCGCGAGGTTGCGCACTTCTTCGGCGACGACTGCAAAGCCCTTTCCTGCCTCACCTGCACGAGCGGCTTCGACCGCAGCGTTGAGTGCAAGCAGGTTGGTCTGGAATGCGATCTCATCGATAACTTTGAGTACCTTCGCGATCGAGTCGCTCGATTGCTTGATTGCGCCCATCGCTTCGCTCATGCGGACCATTTGCTCTTTGCATTGATCGGCACGGACGCGTGCGTCGTCGGAGCGATTCACCGCGGCATTGGCGTTCTGCGCGTTGCGCTCCGTCATGGCGTTCATCTCCTCAAGGCTCGCGCTGATTTCCTCGAGACTTGCGGCTTGCTGGCTCGCGCCGCTTGCAACCGACTGGCTCGTCGATGAAACCTGCGAACTGCCAGCATCGATCTCCGACGCGCCCTTGCGGATGTCACCAAGGATTCCCTCGAGCTTGCCGACGAATTTGTTGAACCAACCCGCCATCGTCCCGAGTTCATCGTGCGAGGAATCGTCGAGACGTTTGGTCAAGTCGCCCTCGCCTTCCGCGATGTCACGAACACGGTCGATCATCGCTTGCATCGGACGACCAAACGTGAGCTTCAAGAGGAATGCGAAGCCGAACGCGCCGACCACGAGCATCGGGCCCGTCCAAACGAGTCCGCTCGAGACAAAACCAGCGACCTGCTCGTCCACGGTTGTGAGCGGAATGGCCACTTCATAGGCTCCGTGCGATCCGCCGACCTTCCAACCTTCCATCGGAAATCCCAGTGGATCCTTGCCGTCTTTGTCTGCGTCGAATTCACCGCGCGGGTCGCCGTGGCACACCATACAGCTCGCATCGAGTGCGATGGCGCGCATGTAATGCAGCGTGTTCGTGCTCTCGTTGATCGCGAAAGCAGCGCCTTCGCCGCCAGAATCGAGTTGCTTTTCCAGTCGCGCGAGAAGTTCCGCGCGGAATGATCCACTCTCAGGCTCGTTCTTCTTGTTTCGCGCTTCGAATGCTGCGATTTTGAAGTCGATCCCCTCTTTCTTCGCCGCCTTTTCTGCGGTTTGCCAACCAACGACCACCGGAATCGTTTGGAAGAAACGACTCTCGGTGTAGTCGCCACCCTTCGCAACGCTCTCCTGCAATTCCGCCATGAGCGTTTCGGTCGCGATCGATTTCGCAAGGAAGAGCTCGCTTGCATGGTTCTTCGCTTCATCTGCAACTGCGGTGAACGCCGCAGCCTTCTCCACCATCGCGTGCTCCGCGCTCTCACGGAATCGTGTGACAAACACGACGTAGTTGACCGCGACTGCGGCGATCACGAGGAAGATCGTGAGCGCGATGATCCGCGTTGAGAGCGAGCGATTCTTAATCCAAGCGAACATGGAAACCTCCGGAGCGTGGAACTCTCAACGACTCGACGGACGCTGCTTGAGCGATCTCGGCGAGCACTTCGTCGAACACGTTGTCGAACACGATGTGCAGCACCGGCGCACCGACGCTGAGGCTCGCGACGCGGGCCCGAAGCGACATCGGTGCTAGATTCACCCAACTTCACAACACGGCCTTGAACGGGGCAACGACCTACCCCGAATCACGGATCAAAGTGTCTCGAATCGCGAAAATCGTCGGGAAAGTTCCTCAAAACCAGCGTGAGGAATACGTTTGCCGCGAAGAAGGTCGAGGTCTGGATCAATCAGAACGCTCGGTGGTATCCGCAATACGCGGTACTCGGAGCGCGCGCTCGACGTGTCGATTCGGTCGAGCCGTCCGACGCGGGACTCGATGGTGGTGAATGCTGGTTCTTCGAGTCCAAACTCCACCAGCGTGCGGGCGATCGAGGCAGACGTGAGCGTTGTTGTCAGGCGGATGTGGACGACGGGATCGAGATCGAACTCACCGAGCGCGGCGCGGCCGTAGACCTGAGGTGTAGGCCGTTCGATCCCATCTGGATCCTCACGGAGCACAAGTGCCTCGAGTGCCGCGAGCAGGTCGAGCATCTCTCCGAATGTCGCACGGAGCCGCTGGGGACGCACATCAGGACCAAGCGACTCTTCGTATGCCTGCGCATGGGCGCGGAGTTCGGAGCGCGTTGGCCGACGAGCGTGTTCAGTACTCCGAAGCTCACGTCGTGCGTCATCGACCGCATCCTCGATGCTGAGGTCTTGACCTTCCGCCAATCGTTCGACGGCTCGGCGCGCGATGTCTGCGCTCGATACATCGCGGCTCTGACCATGACGCTTCAAACCCATGCGTCGAGTGTACGCTGTCGGGATGGACCACCTCCGACCGGATGAATGCCGTGCACTCGGAACGCTCATCGAAAAGGCGATGACGGTTCCGGGGCAATATCCCCTTTCGCTGAACTCGCTCGTCACGGGCGTGAATCAAAAGTCGAATCGCGATCCAGTCGTCGAAATCGATGAAGACCGCGCGTTGCGTGCCGTCGATGGTTTGCGTAGTAAGGGCTTCGCGCGCGACGTGAATTTCACTGGCTCGCGCGTCGAAAAGTATCGACACACTGCTGGTGAGAAACTCGACGTCCGTGGCCCCGAACTGGCGATTCTGTCGGAGTTACTTCTCCGCGGGCCACAAACCGTCGGTGAGTTGCGAGGGCGCGCGAGCCGTATGCATCCGTTCGACTCGCTTGAAGCCGTCGAGTCCGTGCTTGCGAGCTTGGCAAATCGCGAAGAGCCGCTCGTCAAGGAGTATCCCCCGCTTCCGGGCAGCCGCGCTCCGCGGTGGATCCAGTTGCTCTGCCCCGATCTTCACCCCATCACGGCCGGCGTTTGGCCTTCGGCGGAAGCAAGTGCGCCCGTGAGTTCTTCACGTGAAGCGCAACCCGACCAGCGAGATGAGCGCCTCGCGGCGCTCGAGTCTCGCGTGGCAGACCTCGAACGTGCGATCAGCGAACTTCGAACTTCGCTCGGTGTTTCGTAATCGCGCATGAGAGGTCGGTGCAGGTACCGAGGCCGCGCACGAGCGCGTCTCGATGATGCAGTGATTCAGCGGATGCCAAACCCCGAAATCGTCGAGGGATGTTCGCCGTCGATCCGCGCACGCATGAGAAGGTAGCCACGCGCGGCGAGGTCGCATGCGAGCGAGAAAAGGTACGCACCCGCGAGATACCCGAAGAGTCGAAGCCACAAGCCCGCAGCGCCTGCGACGAGGCGATCCGCGCCGAAGAGCGCGGCGACCTGACTCTCTTCACCTGAAGCGAGGGCGCGGCCGGTTGCGCCTCCGAGCGCGTCAAGCAACGCGGCGACCCCACTGCTTGCGATGCCGAGTGTGCCATTGACAACAAGGGCACCGACGATCAGGACGCTGACAGAAACCGCAAGGACAAGAAGCCACACAAGCGGGCGTGCGATGACGAGGGCAACCGCGCGCGTGATCGCATCGCCGGCGTCGCAATCTTCCACAGCGACGGCCGCAGGCATCAGTGGAAAACTCGCAATCGAGAGAAGCGTCAGGAGGGCAGCCAGGAGCGAAACCGCGAGCGGAATGATGAACAAAATCGCGGAGAGCAGGTTGAGGACTGGAACTTGAAGGAGAAGCGCGAACACGAGCACAACAAGCGCGAGTCCTACGAGGACAAGTGTCGGCAACAAAGGAAGCGCGAGCAAATTGAGCGCGCGATCGCGGGCGAACCACGCGGCTTCGCGCGCGCCGACTCGGCCTCCACGTCCGGCATGCACGGCGGCCATACGACAGAGCGCGCCTGCGATGAACGACAACCCCGCAAGAAGTACGAAGAGCCCAAGCGGGAAAATCAACGGGCTCGCTCGAATCGCGGCGGCAGGCACCGTGAAAATCGCCCCGAGAATTCCTGCGAGGAACATCTCTGGGTCGATGCGCACAAGCCCATTCAACACTTGCTTCGCCGCGTTGCGTTCGCCTTGAAGAAACACACTTGCAACTCCACGAGGTTCCGCCGCGTCGATGACTT
>JAIYCA010000430.1 GCA_027488265.1 Planctomycetaceae bacterium | reverse complement strand
CTGTTGTCGGCGTGCGTCGTGCTTCGCGAACCAATCGCGGAAGCTCTCGCCAGTTGCGATGCCGAGGTCGCGCGTTGCGGTCCACCCAGCGCCGGGGCCGGGCGCCGACTTGAGCCACGCGCGTGCGTCGCCATTCAATCCCTCGCGTTGGCCGAGCATGCGCGCGTGGAGTCGCACGGCAAGAATCGCGAATCGGAAGAAACTCGGGCGTTCCGCGAGCCATCGCCAGAGTCGCAGCGTGTGTGTTTCGCTTGTTGGTGAAAGTTTCGCTTCGCGCAGTCGTGCGCGGTCGTGCAAGAGAAACTTCGGGATGTCGATCTTGACGGGGCACGCTTCGTAACACGCGCCGCAAAGCGAACTCGCGCGCGGGAGATCGGGGTAATTCGCGAGGCCTCCGTCGGCCCTCGCACCACTCGCACCCTGCGCGCGCTCGAGTTCGGGCGTGAGCACCGCGCCGATTGGGCCCGCGTACATCGAGCCGTAGGAATGGCCGCCGACCTTGCGATAGACCGGGCACGCGTTGAGGCATGCGCCGCAGCGAATACAGCGCAAAAGATCCCGCTTCTCGCTCGCGAGGACGCCAACGCGCCCGGCATCGACGAGGACGAAGTGCAGTTCCTTCGGGCCGCCGTGTTCGCCCGCGCGGCGCGGGCCACGCACGAAACTCGTGTAGACCGTCAGCGGTTGCGCGGTGCCGCTCCGTGCGAGCAATTTCAGGAAGGGTGCTAGGTCGCGCGCGCCGCGGATGAGTTTCTCGATGCCGACGAACACGATGTGCACCGGCGGGCCGCCGACCGAGAGATCGAAGTTGCCTTCATTCGTACAGATGACGGCGGAGCCTTCGTCGGCGAGCAGGAAGTTCGCGCCCGAAACGCCGATGTCGGCCGCGCGGTAGAGCCCGCGCATATGTTCGCGCGCAATCATCGTGAGTTCGGTCGGGTCTTCGGTGTAGCGCGCACCGAGTTCGCGCACGAAACTCTTCGCCGTCGCGACGCGATCCTTGTGGATCATCGGCGTGACGATGTGCGACGGCGCGTCGCCATCGATTTGCAGGATGAACTCGCCGAGATCGGTTTCGAGCGTCTTGATGCCCGCGGCTTCGAAGGCAGGGAGGAGACCGATTTCTTCGGTCACCATCGACTTGCTCTTCACGCAACTTTTCGCGCCGTGCGTTCGCGCGATCTCAAGCGCGATCGCGCAGGCTTCGGCGGCCGTGGTCGCGGCGTGCACGCGCGCGCCAGATTTCTCGGCGTTGGTGATGAAGCGTTCGAGGAGTTCGTCGAGGTGGTCGAGCGCGTACTGCTTGGTGTCGCGCGCGACGGTGCGAAGGTCGTCGTAGTCGGGGCCGAAGTCGCGCCCGAAGATGCCGCCGCGTTGGTTGTCCTTGAGATGCGTCGCGTTGCCGACAAACTGCTGGAGTTTGAGATCGCGCACAGCCTCGCGCGCGCGCGGCTTCATGTCGAAGGGGAGATCGGGCGCGATGAGCTTGTTCACGCGCTACTCCGTTCGAGCAACCCCAGCGATTCGGCGAGTGCTTCGGCGGGCGAGATCACGCGCAGTGTTACTGCTTTGCGATGTGCGAGGCCCGCGAGGTGCGCCGCACAACCTGTGTCGCTTGCAACGAGGGTCGACGCACCCGTTGACGCGACGTGCGCGAGTTTCTCTTCGCCAAGCGCGGTCGACACTTCAGGAAACTGTGTACTGAACATGCCGCCGAAGCCGCAACACTGCGCCATGTCGGGGAGTTTGCGCACATCGTCGCAGCCGGCAGCCGAGAAGACCTTCGATAGAAACGGCGCCGTGCAGCCGTGGCGGTGGATGCCGCGCAGGTGGCAGGCGTCATGGCAAGTGAGCGGGGTTGGCGCAGCGTTTGGTGATGAAGCCGCGCACCGCGCCGCGAGCGACGCTGGGTCGACGCCGAGCCGCGTCTCGAGAAACTCGACGAGTTCGAACGTCTTCGCCGAAAGCGCATCCACGGCCGCGCGGTCAGCAGTGCCTTCCGCAAAGAGCCCTGCGTACTTCTCGCGAACGACCGAGCAGCACGAGCCCGACGGCGTCACGACCGCGTCGTACGGCGCGAAGATCTCTGCCATCCGTCGCGCGAGCTGTGCCGCGTCGGCGGGCAGACCGTTCGAGAGCATTGGTTGCCCGCAGCACGTTTGCGCCGCGGGCATCTCGGGGTGCACGCCGCATGCTTCGAGCACGAGCACGGTCGCCTTCAGCGCGCGCGGCGCGAGCGCTTCGGCAAGACAGGTCGTGAAAAGCGCGACGCGCATGCGTGGAATGTACAGCCAACACACGTCGATCGCGCCATGCCGTTCAGTACGCGCCCCAGTTGCCGAGGAAGATCGCGAGATCTGCGCCTGCAATCATGCCATCGCCGTTGAGGTCGCCGAAGGGCGCGTTGATCGTGCCCCATAGCGAGAGCAACGTCGCGAGGTCGGCGCCGCTGACCATGCCGTCGAGGTCGAAGTCACCGCGCGCGAATTCGCAATCGTCGAGCACGCCGTCGGCGTCTTTGTCCTGCGCGCCGGTCGCGATTTCACATGAGTCGAGGACGCCGTTGGAGTTGCAGTCGGCTCTCGACGCGCCTCCTTTACAGCTGTCGAGCACGCCGCTCTGGTTGCAATCAAGCGCGGGGTTCGCCGAGATCTCGCAAAGGTCAAGCGCGAGGTTCGTGTTGCAGTCCTTCGACGGGTCGAGCAGGATTTCG
>JAIYCA010000246.1 GCA_027488265.1 Planctomycetaceae bacterium | reverse complement strand
GAGTCTTTCGAACCCGAGTCTTTCGAACCCGAGTCTTTCGAACCCGAGTCTTTCGTTTTGGACGAGCCCGACGCCGGCGGCGTTGCCTGCAGAGTCGCGTGTGGAAGCGAGACGGCCGCGGCCATGCCCGTGATCGCGAGAGCGCAAAGAGCGGCGCATGCGCCGAAAGCGAAGCGCAAACCAGGCGCGGCAGAAAGAAGATGGGTGCGTCCGCGGCGGTTCATGCGATCGGAACCCGTGCCTCCTCGCGAAGGAGGTGCTTTCGTTGAGAGAGATACGCAGCGACCGCGGCGGGATACGCCTCTTTTTCGAGCGCGAAGACGCGCGCGGCGAGCGTTTCTGCTGTGTCGCTTGCTTCAACGGGGCAACGGCGTTCAAGCACAATCGGACCGCGGTCGTATTCTCCGTCGACTTCGTGCACGGTGCAGCCCGATTCGCGCGCGCCAGAGGCAAGCACCGCACGGTGCACACGGTCGCCGTACATCCCGTGACCGCCGAAATCGGGCAGGAGACCGGGGTGGATGTTCAGAGCTCGTCCGGCCCAGAGATTGCCCACACGGAATCGTCGAAGGTAGCCCGCAAGGACCACGAGATCCACGCCCGCCGACGTGAGGACATGATCGATGCGATCATCAATCTGGTCGTGTCCGTGATGCTGGATCGGCGCATCGCCCGCGCCTCGCGCGATCGGCAACACCGCAACGCGCAAGCCCGCAGCGCGGCATCGTTCGACCGCCGCGATCTCCTCACGATGCGCAATCACGAGCGCGACGCGCGCGTCGATTGCTCCACGTGCACAGGCGTCGGCGAGGTTGAGCGCCGTACGCCCACCGCCCGACACGAGGATGCCAAGCCGAGGCTGCGTCTGCATGCTGAAAACCTCAGGCACGTTCATGCTGGCTTCTCCGCGTGCTCACGCTGCCCGTGCTCGCGAAAGGGAATCGACTTGCCCTGTGCATCGACTGAAACCATGGTGAGCTGCGCCTCGGTGACGCGCGCCCAGTTGCCGTCGACACGTTCTGCATCGACAACCACCTGCACTGTGACACTCGAGCGGCCCAACCGAATCGTCCGCGTCTGAAATTCAACGACCTCGCCGACGTTGACCGGTGCCTTGAAGTCCACGCGATCAATGCTCGCCGTCACCCAACGATGGAGGCCGTGATGCCGCGCTTCGATGTAGCCCGCTTGGTCGATGTGCGCCAAGATGATGCCGCCGAAGATGGTGCCTTGGTGATTGGTGTCGCGCGGCATCATGAGGACGCGCAGAGCAAGCCGAGGCGCTTCGACGGGTGGGAATTCAGCGGGCATAGTGCCGATGGTAGCGGGCCGCAATGCGCGCACCGTCGCGAATCCTGCAGCGGGAGCGCAAGCTCGGTCGATCTCGTGTGGTGCCCACGGCCACGGTCATCATTCCGAACTACAACAACGGACGCGCGAGTTCGCGTGACGGGAGTCGCGACTTTTTGGGGGCGCTTCTCGAAAATCTCGAGGCGACGCTCTGGGATGACGCGACCGATCTCGAGATCGTGATCGGAGACGATGGCTCAACCGATGACAGCCTCGCGACCGCGCGCCTCTGGGCTGCGCGGACGTGGACGCGTGGTCCCCGCGCGGGTCAGCCATTTCTGCGGCTCCTCGAGTTTTCACACTCGGGTGTGCTCTCGAAGGTCTTGAACGCGATCCACGCCGCGACCGAGAGTGAGTTCGTTTGCCGCCTCGACGGCGACATTCTCATCGACACGCCGCGTTGGGTTGCGCGTTGCGTGGAGTTGCTCGCCGCGGATCCGCATGTGGGCGTGGTCACGGGGCTTCAAAAGCTCCCGGATGGTCGCGTGCACGCGTTCGGTGACGCCATCCTCAGTCCGCTCGGCTATCACCATCTTGGTCAGGGCGCGCGGGAAGACGAACTTCCCGAAGTTCTTGAGGTCGAGCATGCGATGGGCTGCTTCCACGCGTCGCGACGTGAGGCAATTGCGAGTGTCGGTGGATACGACGAGTCAGTTTTGCGGGGACAAACTGAAGAACTCGCGATGCGATTGAATCTCGGCGGCTGGAAAGCACTCGCGACAAAGCGTGTGGCTTTTCGGCATTTCCACGCCGAGCGCCACTGGCGCCCCAACACCGCTGACACAGGTGAAGGTCTCGCACGGAGCCTTGCAAGATTTCGCGAAAAGTGGGGAGTCGATCGGCTCGCGCCCGATCTTGCCGAGGTTTGGCGGCGCTACCAAGGAACTCCGCTTGTGGAACGCGCCAAATTGCGTGCGCCGCAGCCATGGAAGCCTGAATCCACGGGTGATTTCGCGGCAGGTGAAGAGTGGCAGGTTTTTGCGACAGACGCTCAGTTTCAGCAACACATCGCGGCGGAGTTGAGCCTCCTGCGCGACGCAGGGGCAGGCCGGCTCGCGATCCTCGGATGTCGCAGCGGTTTAACGGGACTTCTTCGTGCGCGCGAGGGAGTCGACGTCGCTGGCTTCGAAGAAGAATCTGCATCGATTGATGCAGGACAGAGGATTCTCTCTCGTGCTTCTGTAGGAAGTGGCTCGCTAGGATTGACGAAAGTTGCAGACTTGACTGCAACGGGAGCGGATGATGGAGCGTTTGAGGTTGTTGCCCTGCTTGACAGCATCGAGCGATGTTGGAATCCTGTAGGGCTCTTAGGGGAATCGAGGCGTCTGCTCCGAACGGGTGGGCTTCTCATTGTGAGAAGCCGTGTTCGAGCAGTGACGCTTGAGGACCGCGGGGAAGCGCTGCATCCTTTTGCAGCGCACGAACTACTCCAACTTGTGCGGCATGCCGGAGGCTTCTCGCCTCTCGCAGCGCCAGCGTCCGACGGCACGGGACGCTGGACTTTGGTCGCACGTCGGACAGGTTCGGCGGCACATTCTGTGCACTTTGGCGCGAGTTGATCGCATTGCGCCGCAGTCGAGTCCTAGACAAATGCCTGATAGCACATCCGAAGCACCGATCTTGCAACTCTCCAAAGCCCAGCATTGGCAGGCTGTTCGATTGCCGTTGCGCCTTCGCATTTTCGAGACCGCGCGTCGCCTCGGCGAGGCCTCGGTGACCGAACTTGCGCACGCTGTCGGCCTCAACCGAACGGCGTTGTACTTCCACCTTCGCCACCTTGAGCGCGCGGGACTTCTCGTCTCTCGTGCGGGCGAGGCGACGCCTGGTCGTCGCGGTAAGCGGCCACGGTACTACCGAGCAACCGCGGTCGACATCACGTTCCCAATTGACGGCGATGCGAAGCGCGATCTTCAGCGGACCTCAGAGTTCCTTCGACCATGGTTGAACGAGAGTCGCGCGGTGGCGACCGACATGAAGACCGCTGGCGGTCTCTCGGCGAAGCGGGTTCTTCTGCAGTGGGAAAATCTCACCGAGGAAGAAGTCGCGCGCATCAAGAACATCTGCGGTGAGGTGGAAGACATCTTCCGTCGCGCACGGAATCGCGCCAACAGCACGCGCAAGGCTCCGACCGCTTCGCATCACCTCGCGCTGGTGTTCTCCGCGGTTGAAGGCCATGTCATGCCAGGCCCCGATGTCAAGTTCAAGGTGAAGTGACCGGATCGTGACATTCGCCGCGCAGCGATGCCATGCGAACGTCGTCGACGGATCTTGAAAGCACAACGACGCCCGGATCTCCGGGCGTCGTTTCTTTGTCGGTTGGTTGCTGTGCACTCAGCGGGCCGCAAGAAGTGGCTTGAGCCACTTGCCCGTCCAACTGCCTTTCGCGCGCGCGACTTGTTCCGGCGTCCCCGTGGCGACGATGGTGCCGCCGCGATCGCCGCCTTCTGGTCCCAGATCGATGATCCAGTCTGCGCATTTCACAACGTCGAGGTTGTGTTCGATCACAACGAGTGTGTGGCCTTTGTCTGCGAGGCGTTCGAGGACCGACAGCAGTCGCGCAACGTCGGCGAAGTGGAGGCCTGTCGTCGGTTCGTCGAGCACGTACAGCGTTTGCGCGTCGGTGGCGTTTCCGAGTTCCGTGGCGAGTTTCACGCGTTGCGCTTCACCGCCCGAAAGCGTGGTCGATGCTTGACCGAGTTGGATGTAGCCGAGTCCGACATCGCGCAAACACTCGAGCATGCGATGGATCTTGGGATGCGCGTCGAAGAACGTCAGCGCATCTTCGATCGTTGCGTCGAGGACATCGGCGATCGTTCGACCGCGGTAGCGAATATCGAGCGTTTCGCGTGCGTAGCGCTTGCCTTTGCACGCTTCGCATGCGACGAAAACGTCGGGAAGGAAGTGCATTTCAATGCGCTTCACGCCTTGGCCTTGGCAGACTTCGCATCGTCCGCCTTTCACGTTGAACGAGAAGCGTCCTGGCTCGTAGCCGCGGATTTTTGACTCAGGAACAAGCGACCAAATCTTGCGGATCTCGTCGAAGATTCCCGTGTAGGTCGCAGGATTCGATCGAGGAGTTCGCCCGATTGGCGATTGATCCACTTCGATGACGCGGGCGATGTCGCCGAGGCCGGTCACGCGCCCGTGGGCGCCGGGAGCCGTCTTTTCGCCGAGTACGTGTTTCTTCGCCGCTTGGAGCAAGATGTCGTTGACGAGCGTGGACTTGCCGGAGCCGGATACACCCGTCACGCAGACGAGGCCGCCGAGCGGGAACGCAACATCGATGGATTGGAGATTGTTCTCCTTCGCGCCCTTCACGACGATCGCGCGATCTTCCGAGAGCTTGCGACGTTTCTTCGGTGTTTCGATCTTCTTACGGCCGGACAAATACTCGCCTGTCAGACTCGTTGGATGCGCGGCGATTCCAGCGAGATCGCCTTCTGCAACCAGCGTTCCGCCGTGTCGACCGGGGCCCGGTCCGATGTCCACGATCCAATCCGCCGCGCGCATCATGTCTTCGTCGTGCTCGACGACGATCACGGTGTTCCCGATGTCCGAGAGTCGTCGAAGCGTTGCGATGAGTCGATCGTTGTCGCGCTGGTGAAGTCCGATGGTGGGCTCATCGAGCACGTAGCAAACGCCGACAAGCCCCGAGCCCACTTGCGTTGCCAATCGAATGCGCTGCGCTTCACCGCCTGAGAGTGTGGAACTCGTACGGTCGAGCGAGAGGTACTCAAGTCCGACCGACGCGAGGAACCCGAGTCGCGCTTCGATCTCTTTCAAAATCGGTGCTGCGATCTGTCGCTCTTCTTTCGAGAGTTCAAGCGACTGCGCGGCCGCGAGCGCGCGCGAAACCGTCATCGCAGCAAGATCTGCAATCGACAGCGACATGGTGCCGCTCTTCACTTTGACTGCGAGTGCTTCGGTCCGCAGTCGTCGCCCCATGCAGGTTGGGCAGGGCTTCTGGCTCATGAACGCCATCAACCGTTCGCGCACGGATTCGCTCTCGGTATCCGTCGAACGACGCTTCAAGTGCGGCAGAACGCCTTCCCATTCGAAGTCGAGCGAAACACCCGGCGCGTCGCTTCCCCACATCAGCGCTTGGCGAATCTTCGCTGGCAACTTCTCGTACGGCGTGTCGATGTCGATCTTCGCGTGAACGCCGAAACTTCGCAGCGCACGCGCGTAGTAGATGTTCATACGCCGACCATTCTTCCTCCACGGAAGAATCGCTTCGCGCAGCGATTTCGACATATCGGGAACGCAGAGTTCTTCATCGAACTCGTTCACCGTTCCGAGGCCTGCGCAGGAAGGACATGCGCCTTGTGGCGAGTTGAAACTGAAAAGACGCGGCTCAAGTTCTTCGAGCGAGCATTGCGGGTGATCGGGGCATGAGAACTTTTCGCTGAAGCGATGCTCTGACCAACCGTCCTTCGCGGTGGCGTCTTCGATCAACACCGTGAGTGATCCATCCGCGAGTTTCAGCGCTGTTTCAACGCTCTCGGCGAGTCGCTGTCGAGAGCTCTCATCAAGCCCAATACGATCGACCACCGCATCAATGTCGTTCATCTCATAGCGGCCGAACCCCAGCGGATTTTCGCCGCCATCTTTGAGAACCTCGCGCAAGTCCACGATCTTGCCGTTCGCGCGCGCGCGCACGAGACCTTGCTTTTGAAGGCCTTCGAGCACTTCGCGGTGGAAGCCCTTCTTTGCGCGCACGACTGGTGCGCAGAGCATCGCACGCTTGTTCATGAACTGTGCCAACAGCGCGTCGACGATTTGGCTTGCGCTTGTTGCACGAATCTCTTTCCCACACACATGTGCGGTTTTCGCCTTGCCTTTGCCGCGCTCTTCGACATGCCAGCAGGTCGGCGTGCCGCAGCGCGCGAAGAGCAGGCGCAGGTAATCCCAGATCTCCGTGGTCGTGGCGACAATCGATCGCGGGCTGTGGCCGCCGGAGCGTTGCTCGATCGCGATGGTGGGGGGCAGGCCCTCAATCGCCTCGACGTTCGGCTTCTGCATCTGGTCAAGGAACTGCCGCGCGTACGCGGAGAGCGACTCCATGTACTTGCGTTGGCCTTCCGCGAAGATCGTGTCGAACGCGAGGGAGCTCTTGCCCGAACCCGAGACGCCGGTGATGACCACCAGTTTGTCGCGCGGGATCTCAACCGAGAGGTCTTTGAGGTTGTGCTCGCGTGCGCCGCGGACGCGGATGAACTTCTCGGGCGTTGCCATAGGGCGGCGATGATAGGGCTGAGGGGGTGAAATGGCGGTGAAGTGCGGTTTCAGGGGGCAATTCGTGGTCGCCTTGGTCCGTTCTGCGAGTGCGAGGTCGTGATTCCACGGAATCCTCTCTCTTTTTGCGACGTCTTCCTCGCTTCAGCCGAAGAGTTCAGTAGAGATTTGTTTCCCGTTCGATTCGAACCTTCATGACGCCGGTCACTGCGCCAGTCTCCAACCCGACTCGTTCGACCGCTGATGGTCGAGCCGACGCCGTGGTTCCGACGCAACCAGTGACGATGATGGTCTCTGCGGTCGCCGCCGCGGGATCAAAGCCGACCGACGCAGGCCAGTCGCTTGCGATGCAGGTGCCGGCTGGTACGGCGGAAGTCGCCTGCGCAAACTTTGCGACGTCGCATTGGCCGAATCTCAAGGCCGACAAGCCGAATCCAGGATCTGACGACTGG